>JAZSDK010000050.1:0-5128 GCA_045531155.1 Faecalimonas sp.
CGTCACTAATTCTTCTTTCCGTTTTTCATTCAAAGACAGTACTGCAATAGCAATGCCTATGCAGATGACCGCTAACGCGGCCACCTGTATTTTTTTGTTTTTAAAAATTTTTTTCATTCGTTACCTCCCATACCATTCTAGGTACTCGGCTCCTCTTTCCCCGTACAATTCCTCGCTTGCTATAACCAAGAACTCCTCAAAAAATTCACTTTCCAATAACATCCGCATCGCCGCTATCGCATTCGGGTCAGTGGTTTGGGTAAGGGTGTTTCTTTCCATCGCCCCAGTTTGCAGCATCGCAGTATACTCTTCACATTGATATTCATCCCTTTTCATAATAAAAAAACTGGATTCTTCAAAAATAACTCTGTTAAAATCTGTCAACATCTCTTCCGGCACTTCGGTAAGTAGCTCCGGCACATGCGTAGGGTCCCAAAACACCATACTTTTTTCGCAGGATATCGTAGGCTCATTACAATCCACTTCACTTAAATATTGTTTTAATTGATATAAATCAGCAGCCGAAAATCGCCCTAAGTAAAGCAAGGAATTTTGATAATATGTTGCTCCCTCCAATACACTTTGGCAAAAAGAATAAAGATTATTTATTTTTACGTGACTATCTTCACAAGAATAGTAGTAAACCTTCCCAACCTCCATCACAAAAAGATGTGCCATTTCAAAATCTCCATTATTTATCCGATACACCTCTCCCAACTGATAAATCATCAAAATATCCTCCCGTACAAAAAATTCCTCCGGCGCGATATTTGTCACTTCTCTTCTCGTATGAGTCTCCATAAAAAGCCATATCGGGATGAGTACCATTACGCAGATGACCGCTAACGCGGCCACCTGTACTTTTTTGTTTTTAAAAATATTTTTCATTCGTTAGCTCCCATACAGGTAGAATAAATAGGTTATAAATTCATCCGTCACCACGATATTTGTCACAATGGCATAATAATGCCCCTTGAGCAGGTATCCGGTTGCATCCAGTTTAAATTCTTTCGTGTGTTGATTGTTCTTTGGGGACATAATGAGTACCTCCTAATTGTATTATACATTCTTTTGAGGATAACTCATTTTTCTTTGTACTATTTTTATACTAGCACCACCATAAGGCAAATCAATATTCAGCATACTTATGGTAAAACGATAAAACTCATCCAGTTCCAAGGTGGCAACATAATCCCATGCATTGCTGAACCTCACAGATTTATCCATTTTAATAGATACGAAATACAGGAAGGGATTTATGGAATTATTTTTATAACAAAAAGAACCAAATCATTCCTCTACCAGCCACGGATAAAGTTCCTGATACATGAGGTCAATATACTGTTCAAAATACCAAGTGGAACGAAGCCAGTCCAACGTTATTCTCGCATTATCATCTGTCGATTTTTTCCAAACAGTGCCTCCGGCAGTGGACCTTTGTGAAATTAAGTGCCAGCGATAAGGCGCTCCTTCTATATTGTAAAAATAGCAGGAATAGTTTTCTTCTTTAATCAATAAACCGACATCTTCTGAATTTTCTTCCGTCACATATGTTTCTTCATTATTTTCATCCGTAACCCCATCCAATTCATGAAGATTTTCAGAACTATCATAATATTCCGGAAGCGATTCAGTATCAATCAAAAACATATTTATTTTTAGAAATAATAAGTCCAATGTAGAAATTTTACCCAAATAATATGCTTTATCCAATACTTCGCTAAAAGCCCCGTCTTTTAAACTATCTATTACCCGTTCATGCGTATTGAAGAAATAAACTGTCCCATCTGAAAAAATACAGAGCGTTGCATATTGCTGTTGTTCCCAGCCCCAGTTTTCCATTTCTCGCTCTTCTGCGGTTAATGTTCCTTCATTTTTT
The DNA here is from genome assembly GCA_045531155.1 of Faecalimonas sp. GTDB lineage: Bacteria > Bacillota > Clostridia > Lachnospirales > Lachnospiraceae > Faecalimonas. The sequence goes on from JAZSDK010000050.1 coordinate 1,880, forward strand.
ATGATTTCATAAAAAATCAGTAAATTTTCTTTTGTGATAATTTCTTCCTCAGAAACATCTGCTATCTCAACAATCTTAAATTCCCCATTTATTCTCATAAAAAAAATTATCAGAAAAAGCGAAATTACGATGGTCAAAATAATAACCTTCTTCTTTTTCATCCTGTTTCACCTCACAAATATATGACATAGCGTATTTGTCTCCGCGTTGTATATCTGATTCTCAGCCGATGTTCCGCATTGATATTGTTCTAAGGTATTGAAATACTCCACACCGGTAGTCTTACAACCACCGGCATGGCAGTTTTCTTTTCTTAATATTCTCCGGTATACTCTATGCCGTATTTTTCTTCAAAGCGTTCCAAATATCCCTCTCCGTCAAAACTAAAGTGTTCCATTAATTCCTCTGATTCTATCATAACCAAGCGCATAAAATCGCCTTCTTCTATTCCAAAGTATCCGCACGCTCCTTCAATCCCTATAACATTACCAAAATTTAAACATTCATGGGCATATCGACGGATATATGTTTCTATCCTAATATATCTTGGTTCTTCGTCTCGGGAATAATGTTGATATCCGTTCGTCATAATTTTCGTGTCGTCCAGGATATATATTGGGCGTCCTTCATAATCATCGGAATACATAATATAGTAATGTCTTTGTCCTTCATCATCGGTATATATGTAGTAAGCTCTCATTTCATTGTACTTAAGGTCAAACTCTCCCCAAATCTGTTCTATTTCCCAAAATTTCATCGTTTCTATCAAAAAATCCGGATACAGAAAATAGGTTGGACATAACAACCGATTTAATCCTACTAAAATCAAAATACCGACAAAGAAACCCATTATCTTTTTTATTTTCTTTTTATCCATTACATGTCCCCCCATATTTCTCTTTGTTCTACAACATAATCGGAAATATTCCATTTAAAAGCAGGACCGTCATAGAAGATTAGTCTAAACCAATTTATCTCTCCCATATTCAGATCTGCTGTTATTGCTGATTTATATAAAAAGTGGTTTTCCGTTTCCAGTGCTATTGGAAGAGGGCCTGCCAAAGGATGGAAATAATACATATTTTCGAGCACGGTATTCTCATCCCATGGACTCGTTTCCAAGGCAATAACCGCATGATATACAATTTCCCCGGCAAAAGAATTTAAACTTCGATTATTGGTTCTGCACGCCAAAATGCATTGCATCTCCGAAATTGTTAAATCAGTAACATCTTCGATATATAATGTATTTGTCTCTGCATTGTATATCTGATTCTCCGCCGATGTTCCGTATTGATATTGTTCTAAAGTATTGAAATACTCCACGCCGGTAGTCTTACAATCACCAGCGTGGCCACTTTTTTTTAGTAATCTCCGGTGTATTGATGCTGTTCGCAAATCTCCTCTGCTTCCAGCATTAATCCCTTATAAAACAAGTCTTCCGTTAATCCATTTTCTTCACAGATATCTTCAATATCCATAATCTCGTTATTATTAAATAACATATTCCCGAATTCATATATCTCATCTTGCCAAGCTGTGTAATCACCTAATTGCTCAACTGCATTCTCCCTTATATGAGGATATTCCTGAAACATCTCTGCAACATACGCAAGCGCATCTTTCATAAATTCTTCTTCCGTAATTTGAAAATAGTCACATAACGGCCCCACATCCCTGTACGTATGGGCTCTTAAATTCTTCCAAAACAAATACATATAGAATTCTTGTGTGATATACTCCGGTTCTTCACCATGGTAAAAATATCGGTATGGATTATGCATTATCTTACTATCCACTACAATATTCTCTGTATATCCACCCGGTTCATTAAAATAAATAATATAGTATTGCCTTTCTCCGTTTGCATCCGTATAAATGTAATAAGCTCCAAATAAATTATGCTCTATATCAAATTCCCCAAACGTTTCTTCTATTTCTCCTTGTCTCATATTTCTTATCATGAAATCCGGATACTTATAATATGTCGGGCATAAAATTCGATTTAACACATACAATACAAACGCATTTGAAGCAATAACTATGATAATTAACCATACAATGCTTATTTTTTTCTTTTTCATTTACATATCCCCCCAGATTTCTCTCTGTTCTACGATATACGGAGCATCAGGTTCTTTATACAATGGAGTATCAATATGTTCCTCTCTAAATTCACCCACAGAACCTACTGCTAAATCTGCACTAATGGCCGAATCATAAATCTCTTTTTGAACCAGTGTCTCACATGCACGCCAAAATACATTGTATCTCCGGAATTGTTAAATCAGTAACGTCCTCGATATATAACATATTTGTCTCAACATTGTATATCTGATTCTCCGCCGATGTTCCGTATTGATATTGCTCTAATGTATTCATAGAATAATCTTCCGGTTCCATATCCATAATAACTGTCATGAGGTATAAGTTTTCACATTCTTCGTTAAAATAATTTACAGTACCGCAGGCGCATCCACTCCTCCGATTACTCTATTTCCTTACTTTGCCATCGTATTATAACGATTCAGATACATCTCTTGCATTGTTTCAAAAAAACTGCTTTCGAGGAAAAGTTGCCTAATAGCTTTGGCATAATCATCCATCGCCATTTTTCCCATTCTGTTGTCCTGCACCAAAAACACCCCGATTCTCCCCGGTACTCTGAGATTACAGGTACTAAATTCATCAATTTCTCCATAAGACATTTCCATTTCCGTAGCGTTACCACCCGCGCCGCCACCTCCTCCCATGGGAGATTCATACGAAACCGGCTGGCTCAGCGTGCGATAATCACATCCAAAATTTACTTGCGACGCATAAAAATATAGCCGCCATAAATCTATTGTTGAAAAACTGCCCAGCAGATATGCCTGTTCTGCCGTCTCCGTGATAGGATCTTGATGAAACTCTCTGGACTGCGTAACGCACTCTTCCACATAATACACTTTTCCATCCTGCATTACATACAGATAACCATTCAGATATTCTTCTATCCATGTAAATTCTCCGGCAGGATACTGCTCGTGAAATCGTTCTTCTATCTCATCCGCAGTTCCTTCGTACATATTGTCGGTGCAAAGTCTCTGCACTTCGTAGCAAAGCATAACCTCTTCGCTATTTTCCAACTGCTGTCTTGTCAAATCCGTCACTAATTCTTCTTTCCGTTTTTCATTCAAAGACAGTACTGCAATAGCAATGCCTATGCAGATGACCGCTAACGCGGCCACCTGTATTTTTTTGTTTTTA
>JAZSDK010000015.1:0-10725 GCA_045531155.1 Faecalimonas sp.
CCAAATGCCTTTGAAATATTATGGCATGCAAGAATCATATCTTACCTCCTGGATATAATAATTGTATTCCTTATCATTATACTGAAAAACCCATAAAAAACAATGAAAAAATTGACTTTGAAGAAACAATTCTATATAATAAAGTTTAAGTTATAAATAGACAGGAAGGTGATTCAAGTGGAAGAGAGAGAAATTTCACAAGCAGTCATTCAAAGGCTCCCACGATATTACCGTTATCTCGGTGATTTGCTTGACAATGAGGTGGAACGCATTTCGTCAAGTGATTTGAGCAAAAAAATGAATGTAACCGCTTCTCAGATAAGACAAGACTTGAACAACTTTGGCGGTTTTGGGCAACAAGGGTATGGATACAATGTCAAATATCTTCACACAGAGATTGGCAAAATACTTGGGTTAGATGAAAACCATAACTTCATAATTATCGGTGCAGGTAATCTCGGACAGGCATTAGCTAATTACTCTTCTTTTGAGACAAGCGGATTTGTATTAAAAGGCATTTTTGATGTAAATCCTCGATTGGAAGGGGTTACGATTCGTGGTATTCCAATTCGAATGATGGATAATTTGAAAGAATTTATCAGAGACAACCATGTAGAGATTGCAGTGTTGACTATTCCAAAGACGAAAGCAAGTGATGTTGCAGATTTACTTTCTGATACGCAAATTAAAGGGATTTGGAATTTTGCACATACTGATTTGAAATTACCGAAAAGTATAATTGTAGAAAATGTACATCTTTCAGATAGTTTAATGAGACTCTCGTACAAGATTGGTCATAGTGGAGAGAGAATTACAGAATAATTGTCAGGACAAACGTGCGGGTGAGTATGATATACATACTTTCTGGCACGTTTTCATGTGAAATTGTATTCCGGTCAAGCAATAAATTGGAGAAAAGGAATATAGTTTAATTATAAATGTAAGAGGTGAATAGATTGAAGACATACAGCAGAGTTTATGCAAGAATTGATTTAGATGCGATTGCGTCTAATATGGAACGCATGAAGCAGAATTTAGAGCCGGATACAAAAATAATGGCGGTTATCAAAGCGGATGGTTATGGACATGGTGCTGTTCAGATTGCTCAGATGCTGGAAGTAATTCCTTATGTCTGGGGATTTGCGGTAGCTACTTTGGATGAAGCGGTTGTTTTAAGAACAGAAGGTATACGAAAGCCAATTCTAGTCCTTGGATGCGTATTCCCTGATCAATATCTGGAGATGTTGAAACATGATATTCGTATGAATGTGTATACAGAAGAAATGGCTGTATCCATCTCACAGATGGCTGAGAGGGAAAATATGACAGCTTATATGCACATTAAATTGGATACCGGGATGACAAGGCTTGGATTTGATATAAACATGGAATCTGTTGATGCGATTACACGAATTGCGGGTTTGAAAAATGTCTGTATGGAGGGCATTTTCACACATTTTGCAAAAGCAGATGAAACTGACAAAGCGTTTACCAAAAAACAAATCAAAGACTTTGTTTGGATGACTGAACAATTAAGAGAGAATCATGTGACATTTCAATATGAGCACTGCGCGAATAGTGCTGCAATTATTGATGTTCCAGAAGCAAATTTCGATTTGGTTCGCGCAGGAATTTCTACATATGGTTTGTATCCATCTGAAGAGGTCAATGTGGATCATGTAATGCTGCAACCGTCACTTGCGCTGAAAAGCCATGTGGCATTTGTAAAAGAGATACCGGAAAAAACACCTATTAGTTATGGTGGCACATTCATTTCTGAACGGGAGATGAAAATTGCAACAATCCCGGTCGGTTATGCTGATGGGTATCCAAGAAGCTTATCCAATATTGGTCATGTATTAATTCGCGGGAAAAAGGCACCAATTGTAGGGCGTGTATGCATGGACCAATTTATGGTTGATGTTACAGACGTTGATGGAGTCAGCTTCGGGGATACCGTAACCTTGATTGGCAAGGATGGGAACGAAACAATTACAGTGGAAGAATTAAGTGAATTATCCGGCAGATTTAACTATGAATTTGTCTGTGATTTAGGTAAACGCATTCCACGAGTTTTTGTAAAAAATGGAAAAGTGTCTGAGCAAGTCGATTATTTTGCGTAAAATAAAGAGTTTATTTGAATACATCCGAAAAAGAGGGAAATAATTACAGTATCTTAAAAAATCGGAGTGTGAAAATAAGTGCAAATCAAACGTGGAGATATTTTTTATGCAGATTTAAGTCCCGTTGTTGGTTCAGAGCAGGGTGGTATTCGCCCTGTTATGATTATACAAAACGATGTGGGAAACCGACATAGTCCAACGGTAATCTGTGCAGCAATTACTTCTAAGATGAACAAGGCGAAGCTGCCTACTCATGTGGAAATAGATGCGAGCAAATATCATCTCGTAAAAAATTCAGTCGTACTCTTAGAGCAGGTACGCACCATTGATAAACAGAGATTAAAAGATTTTATTTGTCATGTAGATAACAAATTAATGAGCCAGGTAGAAAACGCATTACGAGTTAGTTTGGAATTACATAACTAATAAAACTGTACAAATTGATAAAAGAGTGCTAGAATGAACAAGTGTTTTAGATAAAATGAAAAGAGGGAAAAGAAATGTCAGGACATTCAAAATTTGCTAACATTAAACATAAAAAAGAAAAGAACGATGCGGCAAAGGGGAAAATCTTTACAAAAATCGGTAGAGAAATTGCTGTTGCTGTAAAGGAAGGCGGCGGAGCAGACCCTGCAAATAACAGCAGACTTCGTGACGTGATTGCAAAAGCAAAAGCAAACAACATGCCAAATGATAACATTGAAAGAAGTATTAAAAAAGCAATTGGTGATGCAGATGCTTCCAATTACGAACATATTACATATGAAGGATATGGCCCAAACGGAACTGCAATTATTGTAGAAACACTGACCGACAACAGAAATCGTACCGCTTCAAATGTGCGTAATGCATTTACAAAGGGAAATGGTAATATCGGAACATCCGGATGTGTTTCATTTATGTTTGACAAGAAAGGTCAAATTATCGTTGATAAAGAGGAATGCGAATTGGATGCAGATGATTTGATGATGACAGCTTTAGATGCAGGAGCAGAAGATTTTATTGAAGAGGAAGACAGCTTTGAAATCTTAACTGATCCGGATTCCTTTAGTGAAGTCCGCCTTGCGTTAGAAGAAGCAGGTATTCCAATGGTTAATGCAGAAGTAACCATGATACCACAGACCTATGTGGAATTAACAGACGAAAAGGATATTAAAAATATTCAGAAAACATTAGACCTCCTAGAAGAAGATGACGATGTACAAGAGGTTTACCACAACTGGGATGAATAGACAGATGGAGGAAAAACAAGATGAGTGATTATAGAATTGAAACAAAATGTATTCAATCCGGATACACACCAAAAAACGGAGAACCAAGAGTGATTCCAATATATCAAAGCACCACATTTAAGTATGAAAACAGTGATGCCATGGGAAAACTCTTTGATTTAGAGGATTCAGGATATTTCTATACCAGACTTCAGAATCCAACAAACGATGCAGTAGCAGCAAAGATTTGTGATATGGAGGGTGGTGTGGCAGCCATGCTCACATCTTCCGGTCAGGCGGCAAACTTTTATGCAATCATGAATATTGCTGAAGCAGGGGACCATATTATCTGTTCATCAGCTGTATATGGAGGTACATATAATTTATACGCACATACCATTCGCAAAATGGGTATCAGTGCAACCTTTGTTGACCCGGACAGCTCTGAAGAAGAATTAAATGCAGCTTTTCAGGAGAACACAAAGGCTGTTGTAGGTGAAACAATTGCAAATCCAGGACTGAATGTGCTTGATATTGAAAAATTCGCAAAGGTAGCACATGCACATGGTGTTCCGCTTATTATCGATAATACATTTGCAACACCAATTAACTGTAGACCTTTTGAATGGGGAGCTGATATTGTTACACATTCAACGACAAAATATATGGATGGCCATGCAACGGCAGTTGGCGGTTGTATTGTAGATAGTGGTAATTTTGACTGGGATGCACATGCTGACAAATTCCCGGGACTTACTACTCCGGATGAAACTTATCATGGACTTGTATATACAGAGCGTTTTGGTAAAGGAGCTTACATCACAAAGGCAACTTCACAGATGATGAGAGATTTGGGTTCTATTCAATCTCCACAAAATGCATTTTTACTTAATATTGGTTTAGAGACCTTACATCTCAGAATGCCAAGACACTGTGAGAATGCAGTAAATGCAGCAAAATTTTTACAGTCACACGAAAAGGTTGCATGGGTAAATTGTCCTTCTTTAGAAGGAGACAAATATTATGATTTGGCACACAAGTATATGCCAAACGGAACCTGTGGTGTCATTACATTTGGTGTAAAAGGTGGAAGAGATGCCTGTGTGAAGATGATGGATGCATTAAAGATGATTGCAATCGTAACACACGTTGCAGATTCCAGAAGCTGTGTGCTTCATCCTGCAAGCCATACGCATCGTCAAATGAACGATCAAGAATTATTAGAGGCAGGTGTTCAGCCAGATTTAATTCGCTTTAGTGTTGGTACTGAAAATATTGAAGATATTATAGATGATTTAAAGCAAGCATTGGATTGTGTTTAGGAAATGAAATAGACTCCGCGTTAGTGACGCGGAGTTTTTGTATTATAAAAATTGTATGTTTCTTTAGAAAAAAAGCATACTACTAACAACAATAAATAGTAAGGAAGTATGCAAATATGAACAATCAACAACAAGAAGAGATAAAAGAAACCGGAACGATAGAATTGGAAAACAGTAATAAACAGCACAAAATTAAAGTATTTACAATTATAGGGGAAATTGAAGGACATGATGTGGCATCAAATAATACAAAATCTACAAAATATGATCATTTGTTACCGCAATTAGCAGAACTGGAAGAAACAACAGAAATTGCCGGAGCACTTTTTTTATTAAATACCCTTGGTGGCGATGTGGAAGCAGGACTGGCAATTGCAGAAATGATTGCTTCGTTAAGTAAACCGACGGTTTCTTTAGTGCTTGGAGGAAGTCATTCCATTGGTGGTCCATTGGCTGTCGCAACAGACTATTCATTTATTGTACCAAGTGGGACTATGGTAATCCATCCGGTGCGTTCAAATGGCATGTTCATTGGTGTGCAGCAAAGTTTGATGAATATGATTAAAACTCAAGACCGTATTACGAAATTTATTTCTACACATTCTAATATTTCACAAAAACGTGTGGAAGAGTTAATGCTAAATCCAACAGAACTTGTAAAGGATGTAGGAACAATGCTTGAAGGAGAAGAAGCGGTAAAAGAAGGATTGATTGACGAGGTTGGTGGAATTAAAGAAGCGTTTCGAAAATTGCATGAATTAATTAACAAAGTTGATGACACAAGTTTCCAATAATGCTATAATAGTATAGTTAAGAGACAAGGGGGATACTCATGGCATCGACAAAAAAAAGAAAAAGTACAAATAGTAAAAAAGGTACAAAAAATACAAAAGATAACAAACAAAATTTTATGCGTGATGAAATCACGATATTGTTATCATTAGCAGTATGTATATTTGCTATGATTTCACATTTTGGTATAGGTGGATTCATTGGAGATGGTTTGTCTGCATTTTTGTTTGGCGTATTTGGTTTTATGGCATATATCGTTCCGATATTAATATTTATAGGTGTTACATTTGTGTTATCAAACAAGGGCAACAAACAGGCATATTTTAAAGCAGCTTCCTGTTTGGTTGTTTTCCTTATGTGTTGCACATTATTTCAATTAATCATTAATGGATACGATGCTAACACCACATTAAAAGATATTTACATTATGTGTAGCATGCACAAGGATGGTGGTGGATGGTTAGGCGGTTTACTTGTAAATCTCTTGTGGCCAGCACTTGACGTTGGTACATATATCGTTGTTATAGTTTTATTTATTATTTCATTTGTTCTTCTTACAGGTAAATCCTTTGTTGGAATGGTTAAAAAAGAGGGCGAAAAAGTATATCAAACAGCAAAAGAGGATGCAAAACGAAGAAGAGAATTAAACGAAAAACAACGTGTGGATAAGCAGGAAGAAAAGGCACACGAGGTGAAGCGAGTAGATAAGGTTGTTTCCGGCGTATCCTTTAACACAACACTTGATAAGACCGCACCAATTGTGGATGATATGCACGAGATAGAGCCACCTGCTGGTTCACAGGAAACATTGTTTGCACCTGAAAAACCGGTGGAACTTGTAATTGACAGAGCAACACCGATTGCAGAGGAAGAGGATTTTGTAGAACCTGAAAAGGAGGAACCGGTTACACGAAAAAGAAGAAGCACTATTGAAAGTCGGGAAAGCGCTGCTACAGAAGCAGAGAACGTGGAAAAGGAAATAAAGAAGAACGTTGAAAAACCGAAAAAAGCATACAAATTTCCACCTATGAATTTACTGACGAGAGGAAAAGCGTCAGGTGGCGATTCAGATACATATTTAAGAGAAACAGCTCGTAAATTAGAGCAGACTCTGCAGACTTTCAATGTAAAAGCAACGGTAACGAATGTTAGCTGCGGTCCATCAGTGACACGTTTTGAATTACAACCGGAAATGGGTGTCAAGGTTAGTAAAATTGTCAGTCTTGCAGACGATATCAAATTAAACCTTGCAGCCTCAGATATCCGCATTGAGGCTCCGATTCCTGGAAAAGCAGCTGTAGGCATTGAAGTTCCTAACAAGGAGAACACGGCGGTTATGCTTCGTGATTTGTTGGAATCCAGCGAATTTAAAACACACCCATCGAAGATAGCGTTTGCAGCCGGACGAGATATTGCAGGAAAGGTTGTAGTGGCAGACATTGCAAAGATGCCTCATGTTTTAATTGCAGGTGCTACTGGTTCTGGTAAATCAGTTTGTATTAATACTTTAATTATGAGTATTTTGTACAAGGCAAGTCCGGAAGAAGTAAAACTGATTATGATTGACCCGAAGGTGGTTGAACTGAAAGTATATAATGGAATTCCACATTTGTTAATTCCGGTTGTGACAGATCCGAAGAAGGCAGCCGGAGCATTAAACTGGGCTGTGGCGGAGATGACGAGACGTTATCAATTGTTTGCAGATTACAATGTGCGTGATTTGAAAGGCTATAATGCAAAAGTAGAATCTGTGCAGGATATGGAGACACAAGAAGAAAAACCACAAAAGTTACCACAGATTGTAATTATTGTAGACGAGCTTGCAGACCTTATGATGGTTGCACCGGGGGAAGTAGAGGATGCAATCTGTCGTTTGGCACAGCTTGCACGTGCTTGTGGCATTCATTTGGTTGTTGCGACACAACGGCCATCGGTAAATGTTATTACCGGACTTATCAAAGCTAATATGCCTTCGAGAATTGCATTTTCAGTGTCATCTGGTGTGGATTCCAGAACCATCATTGACATGAATGGTGCGGAAAAATTACTGGGTAAAGGTGATATGTTATTTTATCCTTCGGGATATCCGAAACCAGTACGTGTACAAGGTTCGTTTGTATCGGACCAAGAAGTGCAGGCGGTGGTTGATTATTTGGTAAGCAATGGCGATGGTGCGCAATACAACGAAGATATCACCAATCATATCAATTCTGCACAGACAAGCTCTGGTGGTGGATTTGCAGATGGTGGTGCTGATGATAGAGATGAATATTTTATCTATGCAGGACAATTTGTGATTGAAAGTGATAAAGGTTCCATTGGAATGCTGCAGAGAAAGTTCAAAATAGGCTTTAACCGTGCAGCGAGGATTATGGATCAGCTTGCGGAAGCAGGTGTAGTAGGTCCGGAAGAAGGAACCAAACCAAGAAAAGTATTAATGTCAATGGAACAATTTGAAGAGTACGTTGACGAGTATGTATAAATACAAAGGAAACATGAGGAGGATTCATAAATGAAGACAGATATTCAGATTGCACAGGAAGCAGTAATGAAACCAATTAAGGAGGTGGCAGCCAGTATAGGAATTAAAGAGGATGATTTGGAATTATACGGAAAGTATAAAGCGAAATTATCCGATGATTTATGGGAAGAAATTAAAGACCGTCCAAATGGGAAATTGGTGCTTGTAACAGCAATTAATCCAACACCGGCAGGAGAAGGGAAAACAACCACATCTGTTGGATTAGGACAGGCAATGGCGAAATTAAATAAAAAAGCAATTATTGCCCTTCGTGAACCTTCTCTAGGACCATGTTTTGGAGTGAAAGGTGGAGCAGCCGGTGGAGGATATGCACAGGTTGTTCCAATGGAGGATTTAAACCTTCACTTTACCGGAGATTTCCATGCAATTACATCAGCAAACAATTTATTGGCTGCAATGCTTGATAATCATATCCAACAAGGAAATGAACTACAAATTGACCCAAGACAAATTGTTTGGAAACGTTGTCTTGATATGAATGACCGTGTGCTTCGTAATGTAGTTGTTGGTCTTGGAAATAAGATGGACGGAATGGTTCGTGAAGACCATTTTGTCATTACAGTTGCTTCTGAAATTATGGCAATTCTTTGTCTTGCAAATGACATTAATGATTTGAAAGCACGTCTAGGAAAGATTGTTGTTGCATATAATTTTGCGGGAGAACCAGTTACAGCAGAGCAACTACATGCAACGGGTGCGATGACTGCACTTCTCAAGGATGCAATCAAGCCAAATCTGATTCAGACATTGGAACATACACCTGCATTAGTTCACGGTGGACCTTTTGCAAATATTGCTCATGGCTGCAACAGTGTTATCGCCACAAAGATGGCATTAAAACTTGCCGACATTGCAATTACAGAAGCAGGATTTGGGGCTGACCTCGGCGCTGAAAAATTCATGGATATTAAGTGCAGAATGAGTGGTTTAAAACCGGATGCGGTTGTTGTGGTTGCTACCGTTCGTGCGTTAAAATACAACGGTGGTGTTGCTAAGAAAGACTTAAACGAAGAGAATTTAGAAGCTCTTGCCAAAGGTATTGTAAATTTAGAAAAACATATTGAAAATGTACAAAAATATGGTGTTCCTGTAGTTGTTACATTGAACTCTTTTGTAACAGACACAGACGCAGAATATGAATTCATCCGTAATTTCTGCGAGGAAAGAGGATGTGAATTTGCTCTTTCAGAAGTATGGGCAAAAGGTGGCGAAGGCGGAATTGCTTTGGCTGAAAAAGTAATCCATACATTAGAGACGAAAGAAAGCAATTTTAAGCCGATTTACGAGGATGAACTATCCTTAAAAGAAAAAATTGAGACCATTGCAAGAGAAATTTATGGTGCTGATGGTGTGGAATTCGCTCCTGCAGCAGATAAACAATTAGCTAAGATTACAGATATGGGATATGGAAATTTACCAATCTGTATGGCTAAAAATCAATATTCACTGTCTGATGACGCAGCATTACTTGGTAGACCGACAAACTTTAAGATTCATATAAGAGAAGTGTATGTAAATGCCGGCGCAGGATTTGTAGTTGCACTTACAGGAGCAATTATGACAATGCCTGGACTTCCAAAAGTCCCTGCTGCAAATGGTATTGATGTAAACGAAGACGGCGTGATAACCGGGTTGTTCTAGGAGATAAAGATAGTTATGGCACAATTAATTGATGGAAAATTCATATCTGCTCAAATTAAAGATGAATTGAAAGCAGAAGTGGCTGTATTAAAAGAAAAAGGAATTACTCCATGTCTTGCAGTGATTCAAGTAGGAAATGACCCGGCTTCTTGCGTGTACGTGAATAATAAAAAGAAAGCATGTGCATATATTGGTATTGAATCACTTTCCTATGAATTAGAAGAAAAGATTTCGCAGGAAGAGTTGCTTACGATTATTGACGAATTGAATCATAATGAGATGGTAAATGGTATCTTAGTGCAACTACCATTACCAAATCATATTGATGAAAATACAGTCATTCATGCAATTGTTCCGGAGAAGGACGTAGACGGATTTCATCCGGAAACAGTAGGGAATATGTGTATTGGAAGCAAAGGTTTTCTTCCGTGTACACCTGCTGGCGTAATTCAATTATTAAAGCGTTCTAAAGTTGAAATCGAAGGAAAAGAATGTGTTGTCATTGGAAGAAGCAATATTGTTGGAAAACCTATGGCAATGCTATTACTTCGTGAAAATGGAACCGTAACTATTACACATTCCAGAACGAAGGATTTAAAAGAGATAACAAAACGTGCAGATATTCTTGTTGCGGCAATTGGAAAACCAAAATTTGTAACTGCCGAGTACGTAAAAGAAGGTGCTGTAGTCATTGATGTTGGTATTCATCGAAATGAGAACAACAAACTCTGCGGAGATGTTGATATTGATGATGTAATTGGAAAGGTAAGTGCCATCACACCAGTACCAGGCGGGGTTGGACCAATGACAATTGCCATGCTTATGAACAACTGTGTGGAAACTGTACGACAATAACAGAATAAATATTGAATTTCCACACAAATAAAGGTATGATAGAACTAATGAAAGTAATATGATCGGAGGCATATCATGTATCAAATTAAAAGAGCGGAAATGTTGGCAAACAATATCTATCTTATGGATGTTGAAGCACCAAGAGTAGCGAAACATTGTGAACCTGGACAATTTGTAATTGTTAAAATTGATGAAAAGGGAGAAAGAGTTCCTCTTACAATCTGTGATTACGATAGAGA
>JAZSDK010000100.1:0-2439 GCA_045531155.1 Faecalimonas sp.
TTCAGATGCGAGATTATTGGAATATAGTGATTTCTGGTTGGATAAAATGGTTGCTTATTATGAAAAGGGAAGTATTCCATGCGGAAGCTTATAGAGAAAGGAAGAATTGCTGTATGAAAAAATTTGACGAGAATTACGAATTGCTGGCTGCAATGTATAGGGATGGATATTTTCCTGACTTTTTGGTAGATAAAATTAAGGAACTGGTACAAAATATGATTTCCTTTCTGGAAACAGAAGAAAAAGATTTGGGAATAGTACAGAATAAGTTTGATGAGATGACGCTATCAATTAATGATTTGCAAGCTGAATTTGAAGAAAACGAAAGTGAATTAGAGACAGTTGCCAGAGAAAGTATTGCTGAGACGATAGAATATATTTTGCAGTGGTTTGATATTGGTATAGATGTAGAAGATGCACTTGGAGAACGAGATTGGTAAAATAAGTACTTGATTTGAACCTGTAGGAGATTCGATACAATGATATATGTAGATAAAGGAAAAGAACAAGAACAATTTATATCGTTTGTAGAACAGGCTTTAAGCATATTGTGTAGAATTTAGGAAAGTAAAACCATCGGATTATAGATTGTTTCAGGTGGCAGATATGATATGCACATTTGAATTGTTGAAATTAAAAATTGAGAATCATACTTTTTCTAAATCAGAGCAGAAATTCTTTGGTTCCGTTAATGATTTAAAGAGAAACTATTTGAAAATTGTAAATCGGCAGGATATTGATCGTTAGACAAAATGAAGCAATAAAAGTAGCGGGGAAATTCCCCGCTGCTCGGTGGACCAGGGTCTTTCGACCAGCCCGAAATCAATCAAGATTGATTATTACATTGATATTGTAAGCAAAAGATATAAGAAAGTCAATTGCCGAGAATAAGAAACAGTTGATTTTCTCGCGGGATAGAATATAATATGATTAACAGAACCCAACACGCCTCTCAACGATGCGGACCACGTTGGGTCATTTTGATTTTAAGGGAAATGATAATATTATAGTTTGATTAAGCCTAGTAGCTGGATTCGCAGAGGAGAAGGTACGATGTTATGCAATCATGAAGCAAAAAGAGAAATATACGTAACGGATGGCGAATATACTATTTATTCCATTGCAGAGGAAGACCGTGAATATTATGTGGAACTGCATAAACAATGTTGTGGTCAAGCCTTTTTGTAACACTTTGACCTAATATTTTTTACTACAGAGACGTCAGTCTCCGTAGCGTGCCTCAAAGGGCGTTTTGTAGTTATTATAAGAATGCGGACGCACATGATTGTATTGCACATACGCAAAATCTTCAATTGATGAGTATAGTTCTTCCTCTGAATGATAGTAGTGCTGATAGATCAATTCATTTTTGAGTGTGTTAAAATACCGCTCCATTGGTGCGTTATCATACGGATATCCAGCTTTGCTCATACTTTGAATTACGCCGACACTTTCACAAAATTCGGTGAATTCTTTTGAAGTGTACTGACTGCCTTGGTCGCTGTGCAAAATTAATTGGCTTGTGTCTATTCCTGGCTGTGAAGCTAATGCTTTTTGCAGTGTACGTTTTGCCAGATCACTTGTGATATGTTTATCCGTAATACTAGCAATAAGGCACCTCTCATGAAGGTCTATGATGGAACAGTTATACCGTTTGCTGCCATCTGTTAAAAAAAGATAAGTAAAATCTGTGCACCATTTCTGATTGATTTTTTCCGCAGTAAAATCCTGCTTCAGTTTATTTTCAAATATTTTATGAGCAGTTCCTTTTTCGTAGTTAGGTTTCTTTTTTCTTGTAACTGAAAAAAGCTGCAATTCTGTATTCATGTATTTATGAGCAGTTGTTTTACTAATGGAAATTCCTTTTCTGCGTAGATACACCTGGATGGTTCGATAACCATCAACACCACCATGTTCATGATAGATATTTGATATATCTTCTTGAATTTTTGCTTTACGCTCATAATAATCAGCTTTACGATTTTTAAGATAGTTATAATATGCATTTGGCATGATGCCAAAGTGTTTCAGTAACCAACGGATACCAAACTGGTTTCCGTATTGTTGGATAAATCGATAAGCCTCTAATCGATTTCCTTCGCAAAGAATGCCGCCGCTTTTTTTAAGAAGTCATTTTCCTTCTGGAGTTCTGCAAGTTGTTTTCTTAATTGCAGGTTTTCCTTCATATAATCATAATCGGCTTTGGCTTCATCGTTTGTTTGGCATTCATTACGAAACTGGCTAACCCAGTTGGAGATACTTGCTTTGGATACACCGTATTCCTCTGCAAGACCTTTTAAAGTACGTCCTTCTTCAAGATGAAGGCGGACAATTTTCATTTTGAATTCTGGTTCATAGTGTGGATTCATTTGTTGCATACCTCTTTTCCTCTTAAGATTATATCTTATTAGGTCGAGATGTTACAACTATAGTTTAGCA
>JAZSDK010000019.1:0-4732 GCA_045531155.1 Faecalimonas sp.
AAATGTGGTAGGATTCAAGCGACGAGTGGCAGTCAGAAAGCGATGTACAAGGCGATAGAGAAGACAGAGCAAGGGGCGGTGTATCGAACAGCAGTTGACTGGTGGTTGGGACTACTTCTTGGTGGTTGTGAAGCTTTTATGATATGGATTGCATTGGAACCGATTATAAAAGAAGGAAAAATTAATTGGGCAATGCTACTGATTGCAGTTGGTATTTCAATTATCATCATTCCGCTGTTTGGTATTAGATATGTGTTGTACTCAGAACATTTACTGGTTTCCATGAGCATATATGGTAAGGTGAGAATTCGCTATGCAGATATTGTTGGGGTTAAGAAAACAACAAATCCTCTTTCATCGGCGGCTATGTCACTTAGGCGCATACAGATTGATTATGTAGAAGCTGGTGTGCATCGAATGATATTAATTTCACCAATAAAAAGAAAGACATTTATAAAAGAATTAGAAGAAAAACGTGAAAGAAGCAAGTCATAGCGACTTGCTTCTGTTGCGTTTATAAGTTTATTCCGGAATTTTTGGCAATGTAGCAAAGCTTGCCTGTAATTCTTCGTCTGTAGGGATGTAATCCGTCATCTTACCATCATGGAATTTCTCATATGCATACATATCGAAATATCCTGTTCCTGTAAGTCCGAAAAGAATGGTCTTTTCTTCACCGGTTTCTTTGCATTTCAATGCTTCGTCAATGGCAACCTTAATCGCATGGCTGCTTTCCGGTGCTGGAAGAGTACCCTCCACACGTGCAAAGAATTCAGCCGCTGCAAATACAGAGGTTTGCTCTACGGAACGTGCTTCCATGTAACCATCATGGTAGAGTTGTGAAAGTATCGAACTCATACCGTGATAACGAAGACCACCTGAATGTGTAGAAGCAGGAATAAAGTTGCTTCCCAAGGTATACATCTTCTGAAGTGGACAAATAGCACCTGTATCACAGTAATCGTATGCGTATACACCTCGTGTAAGAGAAGGGCACGATGCAGGTTCAACTGCAATAAATTGGTAATCTGCTTCGCCACGAAGTTTTTGGCCCATAAATGGAGCAATCAGACCACCTAAGTTCGAACCGCCACCGGCGCAACCTATAATGATGTCCGGTTTGATTCCGTATTTGTCCATCGCAGCTTTTGCTTCTAATCCGATAATAGTTTGATGGAGCAGTACCTGATTCAGTACACTACCGAGTACATATCGGTATCCTTCTAAGTTACTGGCTGTCTCAACAGCCTCTGAAATGGCACATCCTAGACTTCCGCCTGTTCCAGGATGTTTTTCTAAAATCTTTCTTCCAACTTCTGTTTCCAACGATGGTGATGGAGTCACATTCGCTCCATATGTACGCATTACTTCGCGTCGGAATGGTTTCTGTTCATAAGAACATTTTACCATGTATACTTTACAATCCAAATCCAGATAAGAACATGCCATTGAAAGAGCAGTTCCCCATTGTCCGGCACCAGTCTCTGTTGTAACTCCTTTTAAACCTTGATCCTTCGCGTAATAAGCTTGCGCGATTGCAGAATTCAACTTGTGGCTGCCGCTGGTATTGTTTCCTTCAAATTTGTAATAAATTTTGGCAGGTGTCTGCAGTTTTTCTTCCAAACAATAAGCTCTGGTAAGTGGAGCAGGGCGGTACATCTTGTAGAAATTCAAGATTTTCTCCGGAATATCAATGTACGGAGTGGTTTCGTCCAATTCCTGTCTTGCAAGTTCCTCGCAGAAAACCTCGCTAAGCTCTGAGAGTGTGATTGGTTTCATTGTTGCAGGGTTTAAAAGAGGAGCTGGTTTATTCTTCATGTCTGCACGTAAGTTATACCACTGCTTAGGCATCTCATTTTCGTCTAAATAGATTTTGTATGGTATTTTTGTGTTGCTCATAAGCTACCTCCTTGTTTATTTTTTATGTTCCCAAAAATGATTAAGGAACATGATATACAATAATAAAACATTAGCACTTTAACACATTAATGTCAAGAAGAATTGCGCTAAGAATCTTGACAAATTGTGCGAATATGATACAATAACAAAAGATTTTTTAAGAAGGAAGAGATGAATCATGGCAACACCTTACAATCATAAGGCCATTGAAAAGAAATGGCGTGAAAACTGGGCAGCAAACCCAGTGAACGTAAAAGAAGATGAAAATGGAAAAAGAGAAAAGTATTACTGTCTGGATATGTTCCCATATCCATCAGGAAATGGTCTCCATGTAGGTCACTGGAGAGGATATGTAATCTCTGACGTATGGAGCCGTTATAAATTATTACAAGGATACTATATCATCCATCCAATGGGATGGGATGCATTTGGACTCCCGGCGGAAAACTACGCAATCAAAATGGGCGTTCATCCAGCCATTTCTACAGCAGAGAATGTGGCTAATATTAAGAAGCAGATTAATGAAATTGCAGCCCTTTATGACTGGGATATGGAAGTGAATACAACAGACCCTGAGTTCTACAAATGGACGCAGTGGATTTTTGTAAAAATGTTTAAAGAAGGACTTGCTTACGAAAAGGAATTTCCAATCAACTGGTGTCCATCATGTAAGACAGGCCTTGCAAATGAAGAAGTTGTAAACGGCAAATGTGAACGTTGTGGTACAGAAGTAACAAAGAAGAATCTTCGTCAATGGATGCTTCGTATTACCAAATACGCAGACCGTTTATTAAATGATTTGGACAAACTTGACTGGCCGGAGAAGGTTAAGAAAATGCAGGCTGAATGGATTGGAAAATCCTACGGTGCAGAGGTTGAATTCCCAGTAGAAGGAAGAGATGAAAAGATTACGGTTTATACAACAAGACCAGATACACTACATGGTGCGACATTTATGGTACTTGCTCCGGAACATGCGCTTGCAGCAAGCCTTGCTACGGATGAGACACGAGAAGCAGTAGAAAAATATATCTACGATTCTTCTATGAAATCAAACGTAGACAGACTTCAGGATAAAGAAAAAACGGGTGTATTTACAGGCTCATATGCAATTAACCCATTAAATGGTGCAAAAACACCGATTTGGTTGTCGGACTATGTATTAGCAGATTACGGTACAGGAGCAATTATGTGTGTACCTGCACATGATGACCGTGACTTTGAGTTTGCTACTAAATTTAATATTCCTATTATCCAGGTTATCGCAAAGGATGGCGTGGAAATCGAAAATATGACAGAAGCCTACACAGAAGCAGCAGGAACCATGATTAATTCTGGTGAATGGAATGGAATGGAATCTGCAGTGCTGAAGAAAGAAGCACCACATATCATCGAAAAGATGGGTATTGGTAAGGCAACTGTGAACTTTAAATTGCGTGACTGGGTATTCTCACGTCAACGTTACTGGGGTGAACCAATTCCGATTGTTCACTGTCCAGACTGTGGTGCAGTACCTGTTCCGGAAGACCAGCTTCCGCTTACATTGCCAGAGGTTGATTCTTATGAACCAACAGGTACAGGAGAATCGCCACTTGCCGGAATCGAAAGCTGGGTAAATACAACTTGTCCAGTTTGTGGAAAGCCAGCAAAACGTGAAACAAATACTATGCCACAATGGGCAGGCTCTTCATGGTACTTCTTGCGTTATGTAGATAGCAAGAATTCAGAAGAGTTGGTATCCAAAGAAAAAGCACATGAGTTACTTCCAGTTGATATGTATATCGGTGGTGTAGAGCACGCGGTTCTTCATTTGCTGTACTCACGTTTCTATACCAAATTCTTATATGACATTGGTGTGGTTGATTTTGAGGAGCCATTTACCAAGTTGTTTAACCAAGGTATGATTACCGGTAAAAATGGTATTAAGATGAGTAAGTCAAAAGGAAACGTTGTTTCACCGGATGATTTGGTGAGAGATTACGGATGTGATTCACTCAGAATGTACGAGTTATTCGTTGGACCACCGGAGCTTGATGCAGAGTGGGATGACCGTGGTATTGACGGTGTATATCGTTTCTTGAACCGTGTATGGAATCTTGTGCTTGACAGCAAGGATAAGAATGTAACTGCAACAAAAGAAATGATTAAGATTCGTAACAAGATGGTTTACGATATTACAAACCGTTTGGAAAGCTTTAGCTTGAACACCGTTATTTCCGGTTTCATGGAATACAACAATAAGTTGATGGAAATTGCCAAGAAAGAAGGCGGTGTAGATGTGGAAACATTAAGCACACTTGCTGTATTATTGGCACCATTTGCACCACATATGGCAGAAGAATTGTGGCAACAGTTGGGACATGAAGGAACTGTATTTAACGCAGGCTGGCCAACCTACGATGAAGCAGCAATGAAGGATGATGAAATTGAAGTTGCTGTTCAAATCAATGGTAAGACAAAAGTGGTTATTACAGTACCAGCAGATGTATCGAAGGATGATGCTATCGCAGCAGGTAAGGCAGCAATCGCTGATAAATTAACCGGAACAATCGTAAAAGAAATCTACGTACCTGGAAGAATTATCAATATTGTGCAAAAATAAAAAGGAAATGAATTGGGACGTAGTAAAGTTTTGCTACGTCCCTTTTTATAAAAAGTTTATGTGTAATGTACTGGTTTGCATGGTATAATAAGGATAATTTAACAGAGAGGTGTGTGTTTATGAAACTCAAAACACGTCTGATTATTGGATTCCTAACTGTAATGATTCTTCCATTGATTTTATCTTTGGCGGTGATTGTTGTTTTCGGACAACTTCAAATCCGTTCGATTG
>JAZSDK010000076.1:0-3878 GCA_045531155.1 Faecalimonas sp.
GAAGATAAAATTTTAAATGTGATGTTAGAACACATTAAAGAAAGGACACAGATTTCATGTTAGAACTATCATCAATGTATGAAAACTTAGGAATTTCAAAGGAAGTTCTAGAGTATGGAGAGAAGATTGAACAATCTTTATTAACACGCTTTGCAGAGATTGACCGTGTGGCAGAATTTAATCAATTAAAGGTTGTACATGCCATGCAGGAATGCCGCGTAAATGAAAGCTGCTTTAACTATGCAAGCGGTTATGGCTATAGTGACCGTGGGAGAGATGTATTAGAAGAGGTCTATGCAAAAACCTTCCATACTGAGGCTGCTTTAGTACGTCCACAGATTACCTGCGGCACCCACGCATTGGCATTGGCCTTAAGTGCAAATTTAAGACCAGGAGATGAACTCTTATCACCGGCTGGAAAGCCTTATGATACTTTGGAAGAGGTTATCGGAATACGCCCATCAAACGGTTCACTTGCTGAGTATGGCATATCGTACAAGCAAGTAGATTTGTTAGAAGACGGCAGCTTTGATTATGAAAATATCAAAAAGGCCATTCATAATAAAACCAAATTAGTAACCATTCAACGTTCCAAAGGGTATCAGACACGTCCAAGCTTTTCTGTAAAACAGATTGGGGAACTGATTGCATTTGTTAAATCCATCAAATCGGATGTAATTTGCATGGTAGATAACTGCTATGGTGAATTTGTGGAAACCATCGAACCAAGCGATGTGGGCGCTGACATGATTGTCGGGTCTCTGATTAAAAACCCAGGTGGTGGACTTGCTCCAATTGGTGGCTATATTGCGGGAACAGAAGAATGCATTGAGAACTGCGCATACCGGTTAACTTCACCGGGACTTGGAAAAGAAGTAGGGGCGTCCCTAAGTGTTATGCAGTCCTTCTATCAGGGATTTTTCCTATCACCTACTGTAGTTGCAGGAGCATTAAAAGGCGCTATCTTTGCGGCAAATATTTACGAGTCTCTTGGATTTCCGGTAATTCCCAACGGAACTGAAAGCAGACATGATATTATTCAGGCTGTTACCCTAGGTACACCGGAAGGCGTCATTGCATTTTGCAAAGGGATTCAGGCAGCAGCACCTGTAGACAGTTATGTGTCGCCGGAGCCTTGGGCTATGCCGGGATATGATAGTGACGTTATTATGGCGGCAGGTGCATTTGTACAAGGTTCTTCCATAGAACTGAGTGCAGATGGTCCAATCAAACCACCATATGCTGTATATTTCCAAGGTGGGCTTACATGGGCACACGCCAAATTAGGAGTTTTAAGATCATTAGAAGAACTTGTCCGCAGGGGACTTGTTAAGCTTTCAGAATAAAAGGAAACACTTATGAAACAAAGAAATGTAGTTATCATCGGAGGTGGCGCTTCTGGAATTGTTGCAGCAATTTCTGCCGCACGGGAGGGTGCAAATGTCACCATATTAGAACATAAAGACAGGATTGGTAAGAAAATTTTATCCACGGGAAATGGCCGTTGCAATCTGACAAATGAATATATGGAACCGGATTGTTTTCGCGGTGATAATCTTTCCGTCATAACAGAGGTTTTCAGTCAGTTTGGTTACCAAGAGACCATCAAATTCTTTGAAGAATTAGGTGTCATTTTCAAAAATAGGCAAGGTTATATTTATCCGATTTCTGACCAAGCCGGAACTATTTTAGATGTATTACGCATGGAACTTGAACGCTTGAATGTTACTATTTGTTTAGAACATCACGTATCAGCAATAAACAAAAATGCCAAAGGGTTTAAAATTGTTACTGACAAAGGGCTTTACCATGGGGATTCCGTAATTCTTGCTACGGGTGGAAAAGCAGCGAGCGTACTAGGCTCAGACGGAAGCGGATATACTTTGGCGAAACAATTTGACCATAGAATATCACCAGTTGTTCCTGCCTTAGTTCAATTGAAAGGGAAGGGCAGCTATTTCAAACAGGTTGCAGGAGTTCGAACTCAGGCAAAGGTTTCGCTTTTTATAAATGATGAGTTTATCAGCGAAGATACCGGTGAACTACAGCTGACCAATTACGGTATTTCCGGCATACCAGTATTTCAAGTGAGCCGTTACGCTTCTAAAGGTTTATA
This sequence comes from Faecalimonas sp., assembly GCA_045531155.1. Classification (GTDB taxonomy): domain Bacteria; phylum Bacillota; class Clostridia; order Lachnospirales; family Lachnospiraceae; genus Faecalimonas. Next base: position 2,117 of record JAZSDK010000076.1, read on the forward strand.
TGAGAAAAAGAAGGTGTCGGTGGAAATTGATTTTCTTCCAAGTTTGGCCGATGAAGAACTTCACCTGTTTATGAGAGAACGAAAAACTTTGCATGGCGAAAAGAAAGCAGAAGATTTCTTTGTAGGCATGTTTCATAAAAAATTGATCGGTATGTTGTTAAAGGAAGCAAAGATTCCGTTGGCAGAACCTCTCATTTCCTTATCGAATGAAAAGCTTAATAATCTATTGTTTTTATGTAAACATTTTCCTGTTTTAATTGAAGGAACAAATGATTTCGAGCAGGCTCAGGTTTGTGCAGGCGGCGTAAGAACCACAGAAATCAATCCAAAAACAATGGAATCTCTGAATGAAAAAGACTTGTATATCATTGGAGAACTTTTAGATATTGACGGCATATGTGGCGGTTATAATTTGCAATGGGCATGGTCCACCGGAATAATTGCCGGCAAAAACGCAGCGAAAGGAAGCAGAACATGATTCGTATAGGGCAATTGAAATTAAATCCAGACCATTCAAAAAAAGACCTGATACAAAAGATTGCAAAAACATTACGGATTTCCGAAACAGAAATTATAGATTTTCAGATAAAAAAACAATCCCTTGATGCGCGTAAAAAACCGGAATTAAAATATGTATATACTGTGGATGTGAAGGTGCAAAATGAAGGATTGATTTTAAAGAAACAAAAAAACAATCAGATAACAATTGTAAATGAGTCTAAATATGTATTTCCGTTAAAGGGGACAACAATCTGTAAGTACAGACCTATTATTATTGGTTGTGGTCCGGCTGGTATGTTTTGTGCCTATCTTCTGGCTGAACACGGCTACAAACCAATTTTGTTTGAACGCGGTGCTTCAGTTGAAGAACGCGTGAATGATATTGAGGAATTTTGGAATACCGGAAAGTTAAATATACAATCTAATGTACAATTTGGAGAAGGCGGAGCAGGAACATTCTCCGACGGCAAATTAAATACATTGGTAAAAGATGCCCATGGACGAAATAAAAAGGTATTACAAATCTTTGTTGAAAATGGAGCTCCGGAGGATATTCTATATACAAACAAACCACATATCGGAACGGATGTTTTGATTGATGTGGTTCGTAATATTAGAAATCAAATATTAGCATGGGGCGGAGAAATACACTTCCATAGTCAATTTGTTGATTTTGAACTAGAAAATGGGAGAATTGCCTCCGTTACAATCCTTGCAGATGGTAAAGAAAAGAAATATGAGACAGAACATTTGGTGCTTGCAATCGGACATAGTGCAAGAGATACATTTCAAACGTTGTACGAGAAACAACTACCGATTGTTGCAAAACCTTTTGCAGTGGGTGTGCGAGTGGAGCATAAGCAGCAAATGATTAATGATTCACAATACGGCTGTAACCCGCAATACAAATTACCGGTTGCCGCTTACAAAGTAACTGCCAATCTGCCTAACAAACGTGGGGTATATTCATTCTGCATGTGTCCGGGCGGATATGTAGTAAATGCTTCGTCAGAAAAAGAGCATTTAGCCGTGAATGGTATGAGTTATCATGCCCGTGATGGTGTCAATGCAAATAGCGCCATCATTGTTACGGTGACACCTGAAGATTTTGAAACCAATCACCCGTTAGCCGGTGTGGAATTCCAAAGAACCTTAGAAAAAAAGGCTTTTCGGATTGGAAATGGCAAAGTACCGGTGCAACGCTTTGAAGATTATTGTAAAAATCAAGCATCTGAAAAATTTGGTGAAATAGAGCCGCAAA
>JAZSDK010000111.1:0-20895 GCA_045531155.1 Faecalimonas sp.
TGCATAGGACTGAAGTCCAATACCTTGGCGAAGCTGATCCATATCATCGATGTGGTCCATCCATTTTCTATCAATTACTTTGAGAAGGATAACACGCTCGATTTCACGCATTTGCTCCTCATCAAACTCTGCTTCTTTTAAAGCATAGCGATCTTTTGCACGTTCCTGCAGCATTTCCTTCATGGCATGCTGTGACATTTTTTCTACCTCATTCAGAGTAATCGGCTGCATCTCAAGGGATGTAACCAACTCTTTATTCAAGCTTTCCAAATCCCATTCTTCTGCTTTAGCCTCTGGAGAAGCACATCTGTCTACGGTAGCACCTACGAATTCTGAGAACATGTTGTAAACTACATCTCTCATGCTTTCGCCATCGAGAACGCGACGTCTTTCTTCATAAATAATCTCTCTCTGCTCATTCATTACCTGATCGTATTCTAACAGGTTTTTACGAATTGCAAAGTTGTTGCTTTCAATCTTTTGCTGCGCTCTTTCAATTGCATTGGAGAGCATCTTGTGCTCAATCTGTTCACCATCTGCTACTCCCAATGTATTAAATACACTCATCAATCTTTCAGAGCCAAAGAGTCTCATCAAATCGTCTTCCAACGAAATGTAGAATCTAGATTCACCTGGGTCACCTTGACGTCCGGAACGCCCACGCAACTGGTTGTCAATACGTCTGGATTCGTGACGTTCTGTACCAATGATTTTAAGTCCTCCTGCTGCCTTCGCTTCTTCATCCAGCTTAATATCCGTACCACGACCAGCCATATTGGTTGCGATTGTAACTGCTCCGTGTACACCGGCCTGTGCTACGATTTCCGCTTCCTGCGCATGGAACTTGGCGTTCAATACGTTATGCGGGATGCCTCGCTTCTTCAAAAGCTTACTTAATAATTCTGAAGTTTCAATGGTAATTGTACCAACCAATACCGGTTGACCTTTGGCATGTGCGCGTTCTACTTCATCGGCAACTGCCAGGAATTTTTCACGTTGCGTTTTATACACTGCATCATCTAAATCCTGTCTTTGCACCGGCACGTTTGTAGGGATTTCCACAACGTCCATTCCGTAAATATCACGGAATTCCTGTTCTTCTGTAAGAGCAGTACCTGTCATACCACATTTCTTATCAAATTTATTAAATAAGTTCTGGAAGGTAATGGTTGCAAGTGTCTTGCTTTCACGTTTTACCTTAACATGCTCTTTCGCTTCAATCGCCTGATGAAGACCGTCAGAATAACGACGTCCCGGCATGATACGTCCGGTAAATTCATCTACAATCATAACCTGTCCATCTTCTGTCACTACATAGTTCTGGTCTCTGAACATCAAGTTGTGTGCGCGAAGTGCCAGAATTACATGGTGCTGAATCTCCAAATGCTCTGCATCTGCAAGGTTATCGATATGGAAGAACTGCTCAATCTTAGCAACACCATCTGCTGTCAAGCTTACTTGTTTATCCTTTTCATTTACAATGTAATCACCGGTTTCTTCAATCTCTTCACCCATGATTGCATTCATTTTTGAAAATTCGCCACTTGCCTCACCGCGTTGCAATTGTCTTGCAAGGATATCACAAGCCTCATATAACTTTGTTGACTTTCCGCTTTGTCCGGAAATGATAAGCGGTGTTCTCGCTTCATCGATAAGAACCGAGTCAACCTCATCGATGATAGCATATTTCAGGCCTCTCTGAACTAACTGTTCTTTATAGATTACCATGTTATCTCTCAGGTAATCGAAACCAAGCTCATTATTAGTAACATAAGTTATATCACATTCATAAGCTGCTCGGCGTTCATCCTTGTCCATGTCATTTAATACAACACCAACTGTTAAGCCTAAAAATCGATGCACTTCACCCATCCAGTCAGCATCACGCTTTGCAAGGTAATCGTTAACCGTTACCACATGCACGCCTTCACCAGTCAAAGCATTCAAATAAGCCGGCAATGTAGAAACAAGTGTCTTACCTTCACCGGTTCTCATTTCTGCAATACGTCCCTGGTGGAGAATGATACCACCGATTAACTGTACACGGTAATGTCTCATGCCAAGCACTCTGGTTGCAGCCTCTCTTACTACTGCATATGCTTCCGGCAAAATGTCATCTAAGGTTTCTCCATTTGCCAAACGTTCTTTAAATTCGTTTGTTTTATTTTTCAATTCTTCATCCGACAGTTTCTGCATGTCCGGTTCCATTGCTTCAATGCGGTCTGCAATCGGATAAATTCTCTTTAATTCATTTTCACTATGTGTGCCAAATATTTTTTCGAATATTTTCATTCTTTGCTCCTTATTTTTTATTAGTTTCCAAATTTTACTGTAATCTTTATTGTAACACCTTCTACTTTTTTATTCAAGTTTGTTTGCCATAGTTTAGAGGGTTTTTATAATTTCATAGGGGATTTTCCCACCGAACAAGTCCAATGCACTTCCAATGGTAAAATCAAGTCTCCCTTTACTTACTTCTTCAAACTCTTTTAGGTCTTCCATACTGCCAATTCCACCTGCATAGGTAATCGGAATACGATTCCATTCAGCCAGTAATTTCACCAAATCTTTTTCTACACCAGAGGCCTTCCCTTCCACGTCGACACCGTGTACCAGAAATTCATCGCAATACTCTGCTAATTTATCCAATAACTCCGAAGTCACTTCTACGTTTGTAAAGGTCTGCCATCTGTCAGTCACCACATAGTACCTTCCGTCCTTCTTGCGACAACTGAGGTCAAGCACCACATATTCTTTTCCCACTGCCTCTATCAATTTCCTCAGATTCTCCCAATGGATTTCTCCATCTTTAAACACATATGATGTTACAATCACATGGCTGGCTCCAGCGTCTTTATACTCTGCTGCATTTTCCGCAGTAATTCCTCCGCCAATCTGAAGCCCATTAGGATATGTACGCAGCGCCAGCATCGCCTGCTCTTTTGTAGCCTCATAAAATTCTGAGTCCTTGGAATTCAGCAGGATAATGTGACCGCCCTTAAGCCCATCTTTTTTGTATTTCTCGGCGTAATAATCCGCTCCCAGTTCTGAAGTGAAATTCGTTATCGCCTGATTCCCTTCATCCTTTAAAGAACCGCCTACTATCTGTTTTACTTTTCCGTTATGTATGTCAATACATGGTCTGAATTTCATTGTTTTCTCCATTTGTTCAAAAAGATTAATTACAAACTTGTAATAGTATAACACTTTTCTCATTAGAATGCAAAAAGGAACGTCTTTTTTCAAAACGTTCCTTTACTGATTAGCGATTCATACTATTATCTGTGTTTGTATTATTGTTGTTATTGTTATGGTTGTTATTCTGGCCATTATTATTGTTGTTGTCGTTTCCAGTAACATCATCTGTAATGTTTTCTACACCATTTCCAATATCATCAATGACATTTCCTGTTGCATCACCAACATCATCAATCACGCCACCGTTATCGTTGTTTTTTTTATCTGTACCGTCTGTAACATCATTGTTTCTGTCGTCTGTTGTGTTGTTAGTACCGTTATTTCCTGTACCGTCATTATTTCTGTTGCCACATGCGGTTACTCCTAACATGATACATACACATAACATTGCTATTATTGCTTTTTTGAAGTTTTTCATAATTGTCTCCCTTTCATGTACTTGTATGATTTTGTAAGAATTGCTTCTTGGTAATAATATTTGCTTTTCTCACAAATATATACAAATCATAAATTGGGATATTTTTACATGACTTTCTTACTATTTAATATGATTTTTCCATAAATTACGGTGCAAAATATTTTTATATTCTGCCACACCGTAAAAAATTGCTTAAAAAGTTTGTTTTTTAGAGGTTATTACGGTGTAGAAATAAGAATTGTGGTTTTACACCGTATTTTTATGTTCTATCCTTGTTAGATTTGATATATTTTCTCGTTTTCATACGGTGTGAATTATTATTTTCATTCAATGCACCGTAAAAACAAATTTGCATGTCTAAAAAATAAATGTTTTTACGGTGTATTTTTATATAATTCTTTCGTGCACCGTAATATTCAATAAAATTATAAATCTAGTCCCCAAAATACAAATCGGACAAGTAAATTTTACTTGTCCGATAAAGTCAGCATATTAAATTTATCTAAAACTGTATCACATCCTGCATACCATACATACCAGGACCTTTTCCCTTTAAAAACTTAGCTGCTTCTACTGCGCCTTTTGCAAACACTGCTTTAGAATATGCAGTATGCTTGAATTCAATCACTTCATCCTCGCCTGCATAAATCACTTCATGCTCACCAACGATTGTTCCGCCACGAACTGCTGAAATTCCGATTTCTTTCTTATCGCGTTTCTTGCGTTCCTGACTTCTGTCATATGTATAATCATATTCGTTATTAAGCACTTCGTTAATAGAATCCGCCAAAGCAAGTGCTGTTCCACTTGGAGCATCGACTTTCTGATTGTGATGTTTCTCTACAATTTCAATATCATAACCTGCCGGCGCCAAAATCTTTGTTGCATCCTGAAGAAGTTTTAACAACATATTAATACCAAGTGACATGTTTGCAGACTTCAGTACTGCTACCTTTCCACTTGTCTCTTTTACCTTAGCAAGCTGTTCTTCTGACAATCCGGTTGTACAAAGTACAACTGGAACTTGTTTGCTTACGCAATAATCCAGCACTCCATCTACTGCTGCCGCATTTGAAAAATCAATCACAACATCTGCTTCCACATCGCATTCAGCGATATCAGCAAACACAGGATATTCATTCTGAATTCCCTGATATTTATCAACACCTGCAACAATTTCTGCATTTGTGTCTTCTTTTACAATTTTTGTAATAACCTGGCCCATCTTTCCATTGCAGCCATGCATAATCAATCTAACCATTGTTCTCTTCCTCTTATTTCAAAATCCCGAAATCTTTCATGGCTTTTGCAAGTTTTTCTGCATTTCCATCTGTCATTTCAGTAAGTGGCATACGAAGTGGTCCTACTTCCATTCCCATCAAATTCATGGCCTTCTTAACCGGAATCGGATTCACCTCACTGAACAATGCATCGATAAGAGGAACTGCTTTCAATTGAAGTGCTGCACTTCCCTTTACATCTCCTGTAAGATATTTTGCACAGATTTCATGTGTTTCCTTTGGCGCCACATTAGCAAGCACGGAGATAACACCGATACCGCCAAGTGACATGAGCGGTACAATCTGGTCGTCATTTCCTGAATACAAATCAATATTTCCATCTGTTAAATTCATAATCTTAGCAACTTGAGAAATATTGCCTGATGCTTCCTTAACACCTACAATGTTGTCTACATTTTTCACCAATGATGCAACTGTTTCAGGTGCAATATTCACACCTGTTCTGCTTGCAACACTGTACATAATAATCGGTGTCTTTACTTCCTTTGCAATTGCAGTATAATGCTGTGCGAGTCCTTGCTGTGTACATTTGTTGTAATATGGAGTTACAATCAAAAGTCCATCTACTCCCGCTGCTTCTGCTTCTTGAGACAACTCAATCGCTGTCTTTGTACAGTTTGAACCCGTACCTGCAACAACCGGAATACGTCCTCTTGTAAATTCAACTGCTTTTTTAATGCAGTCAACATGTTCTGCTTCTGTCATCGTCGCAGATTCACCAGTTGTTCCACAGATTACAATACTGTCTGTTCCATTATTGCAATGAAAATCGATGAGTTCCTCTAATTTATTATAATTAATACTTCCATCAGCATGAAATGGTGTCACAATTGCCACGCCTGATCCTGTAAAAATAGCCATAATCTACCTCCTTGATTATCTTAAAAAACCACTCTCTTACAGAATTTTAGCACCATTCCCCTGTTCTGTCAATCTATGACACACTCAAGTTTACTAACAGAAACCTCATACGCGATTCTTTTTTCTGTCTCTGTTTCAGTTAATTTTTTTACATACTCGCGGCTTTGAATTCTTCCAAGTACTTGCACATGCTCACCCACTTCAAAACTAGAGGCAAATCTGGCATTTCGCCCCCAACAAATGCAAGGAATATAATCCGATTTTCCATATGGACGATTGACAGCCAACAATAAATCGGCAATTTCTCTACCAAGTGGCGTTTTTCGATAAATTGGACGTTTACATATATAACCATCTAACATAATAGTGTTTGTTTTCGCACCATCTACTTCCTCTTCCACAAACGAAACCTCACGCACAAAAACTGATAGAATCAATCGATTCTTATGTTCCTCGTGTTGATTGTATGAGCGAAATTGTCCCGTCACCTCAATATATTCTCCTATGTAATTTTGGTGGACGTCAATGAGACGCTCTGAAATCATAAGCGGAATGCGGTCATCGGAATTACTCAGGCGCTTCACAAGCACATCTACCATGTAAAATCCTTCCCCAAACACTTCATGGCTAAAGGTAAACTCCGAAGCCACTTCTCCAATAATAGTTACTTGATTGTTTTCGATAATCTTATCTGACATGAATTTAAAATCTCCCTTCCTCTGTCTTGTACTTTTCATTCAATAAACAGTGTATGAAGGGAGATTCACATTTAGAACAATATGTATAAAAAACTTTTCGACAAATTTTGCGGAGCGCACCGTCTCCGGCACGCTCCGCAATTTAAATCTTAAAACTCCGGCTCAATCAAACCGTAAGCTCCATCTTTTCTCTTGTATACTACATTTACCTCATCTGTCTCCGCATTACAGAACACGAAGAAATTATGTCCAAGGAGTTCCATTTGAACGCAGGCATCTTCCGGAAACATTGGCTTGATTCCAAATCTCTTCGTACGGATAATCTTAATCTCTTCCTCAGTTTCAACATCTTCCATTTCAGAAAATGCCGCTTTGAAGTGTCCGCCTTCTTGATGCTTTGCAATCAACTTGTTCTTAAACTTCCGAAGTTGACGTTCAATTACTTCTTCCACTAAGTCGATGGAAACATACATATCATCACTTACTTGTTCCGAACGAATGATGGTTCCCATAACCGGAATCGTAACTTCAATCTTTTGACGTCCCTTTTCCACACTAAGGGTTACAATAATGTCTGTGTCAGGAGTGAAATATCGTTCCAGCTTTCCTAATTTTTGCTCAATTGACGAACGTAAACCAGTCGTTACGTCGATGTTTTTTCCACTAATGATGAAATTCATGCAATCAACTCCTTTATATTCAATTTATATATTATATTATACACAAAATTCAAAGGACATGCAATGAAGTCACTGGAATTTTTCTCTTTTTCTCATCCTCGCATCCAACGTCTTCTTACGAATGCGCAATGACTTTGGCGTTACTTCCAAAAGTTCATCTGTATCAATGAAATCCAATGCTTCTTCCAGACTCAATGTGCGCGGTGTTGTAAGTCGCAGCGCTTCATCCGAACCTGATGCACGAGTATTTGTCAGATGTTTTGTTTTACAAACATTGAGTTCAATATCATCCGTTTTACCATTTTGGCCAATGACCATTCCGGCATATACTTTCTCGCCGGCTCCAATAAAGAGTGTTCCTCTTTCTTGTGCGCTATATAAACCGTACGTCACAGATTCACCGGTTTCAAATGCAATCAAAGAGCCTTGCTTACGATACTGAATATCCCCTTTGTATGGAGCGTATCCATCAAATGAGGTATTTAAAATACCATTTCCTTTTGTGTCCGTCATAAATTCGCCACGATAACCGATAAGACCGCGTGCAGGAATGGAGAATTCCAAGCGGGTTGTACTTCCATTTGATGCGCTCATATTCTGCAATTCACCTTTTCGTTGACTGAGCTTATCAATGACAGTTCCCGTAAATTCATCCGGAACATCGACATAAGCGGTTTCCATTGGTTCAAGCAACTTCCCGTTTGCATCTTTCTTATATAATACCTCTGCCTTGCTTACTGCAAATTCGTATCCTTCACGTCGCATATTCTCAATCAATACCGACAAATGTAACTCACCACGGCCGGAAACCTTGAAGCTGTCTGCATTTTCTGTTTCTTCCACACGAAGACTGACATCCGTATTTAATTCACGGAATAAGCGGTCACGTAAATGACGGGAAGTAACATATTTTCCTTCCTGTCCTGCAAACGGACTGTCATTTACAATGAATTGCATTGCAATGGTCGGTTCTGAGATTTTCTGAAATGGAATGGCAACCGGATTATCCGGAGAACAAAGTGTATCCCCGATTGCAATGTCAGCGATTCCGGAGATTGCAACGATTGAACCAATGGATGCCTCTTTCACTTCCACTTTATTCAATCCATCAAACTCATACAGTTTACTGATTTTCACCTTCTTCTGTTTATTAGGCTCATGCGCATTTACCACAATCATATCCTGATTAACGGCGATTGTACCATTATCCACTTTTCCAATACCAATTCTGCCCACATACTCATTGTAATCGATGGTACTAATCAGCACTTGTGTGTCAGCCTCTGGGTCTCCCTCCGGTGCCGGAATATAGTCCAAAATAGTCTCAAAAAGTGGAATCATATTTTCCGGTTCATCTGTTAAATCCAAAATAGCATGTCCCGCCTTTGCTGAAGCATATACGAACGGACAATCCAATTGTTCATCGGATGCATCCAAGTCCATAAACAATTCCAAAATCTCATCAATAACTTCATCCGGCCTTGCCTCCGGGCGGTCAATCTTATTGATACAAACAATCACCGGAAGCTCCAGTTCCAATGCTTTTTTTAATACGAATTTCGTCTGAGGCATTGCACCTTCAAAAGCATCCACCACCAGAATTACTCCGTTTACCATCTTAAGTACACGTTCTACTTCACCACCAAAATCCGCGTGTCCCGGCGTATCAATAATGTTAATCTTTGTATTCTTATAATAAACAGCTGTATTCTTTGCCAAGATTGTAATTCCACGCTCTCTCTCGATATCATTGGAATCCATAACACGTTCTGCTACCTCTTGATTCTCGCGAAACACACCGCTTTGTTTCAAAAGTTCATCTACTAAAGTTGTTTTTCCATGGTCTACATGGGCAATAATTGCAATATTTCGTACATCTTCACGTTTTGTTTTCATCTGAATTACTCCTTTATCTAGTCTTCAAAAATTACCATTTCCCCATCTATATTTGCAAAGTAGCATTCTTCCTGCAGCTCCATCTTTGCTTGCCCATTGGTTCCTTCCCGAATTTCCGCAATCACACCTTGTATCTCATTCTCCGGAAGTAGCACCTCAAGCTCCACTTTATCTGTATAAATGGAATCTAAAATTGAAAGACTCCGCTGACCAAGAATATACTGTATCTTTCCAAGCCCTGTATAATCCGTCTGTATGGAAATCTTTTGACCATGCATTTTTGTAATGACCTTGCTGGCCCCAAGACCTTCCTTCGTAGCGCCGGCGTATGCTCTCACAAGTCCGCCTGTCCCCAAAAGCGTTCCACCGAAATATCTGGTCACTACTACAACCACATCATGAATTTCTTCTCCCAACAGCACATCAAGCATAGGTTTTCCCGCAGTCCCACTAGGTTCCCCATCATCGCTGCAGCGCTGGATTTGAAAATGCTCTCCTAGTACATAGGCAAAGCAATTATGCGTAGCATTCCAATATTTCTTTTTCAAACTTTCGATAAATTCTATGGCCTCTTCTTCACTGTTCACCGGTTTTATTGTTGCGATAAATCTGGATTTCTTTTCTATGATTTCTGCTTCGCCACCACGGTATACTGTTTTATATTGACTCAACATACGCTTCACCTTTTTTCAAACTTTTCTATTACTATAACAGTATTAGGTGCGTTTTCACAATATTTTCTTAAATTTTTCCTATTTTCCTTTATTTAAATATGTAAGTTTGGTATAATATCATTCGAAATAAAGGAGGCTACACTCATGAATTATGGTAGAAAGAATACTTCTAAGCAACGTTCGAAGTTACAATCACGTATGTCTAAGAAGAGAAAAAGAACAGGAATGCGCTGGCTGAAAGTTCTGCTACTAATCTTCCTTGGAGTTGGAATACTAGCACTTGCCGGTGGCGGACTGTTATTTAAAAAAATAATTGACGATACACCACAGATTACAGAAGATAGCATTAAACCTTCTGCATATACAACAACTGCATATGCCAATGATGGCGAAACTGTTTTGGGTACATTTGTAAGTGCCGGTTCAAACCGTGTTTACACTTCTCTTGAAAACATCCCAAAATATTTACAAGATGCATTTATTGCAGTAGAGGACTCTCGTTTTTATGACCACAAGGGTATTGATTTGAAAGGTATCACCAGAGCTGCAGTAAAAGGTCTTACCTCCGGAAGTTTTTCCCAAGGTGGCAGTACCATTACACAGCAGTTAATTAAAAATAGTATCTTCCCTAATTTTAGTAGGGAAACCACATGGCAAAAGATTGAACGAAAGGTTCAGGAATTATATTTAGCCGTACAGATTGAAAAAATTGTAGATAAACCGGAGATTCTTGAAAACTACTTAAATACAATTAATCTCGGTCAGAACACCCTAGGTGTACAAGCTGCGGCGAAGCGTTATTTCGGGAAAGATGTAAGCGAGCTCACCTTATCGGAATGTGCTACAATTGCAGCCATTACCAAAAGTCCAACCGGCTATAACCCAATTACCAACCCGGAGGCTAATCAAAAGCGTCGCGAGAAAGTATTAAAGGATATGTTGGAGCAAGAGAAAATCTCTCAGGAAGAATTTGACACAGCTCTTGCGGACACAGAGGATATTTACAAAAGAATCCAGACTGCAAATGCAGAATATAAGGAAAGCATTACTGTAAACTCTTACTTTTTGGACGAGGTTTCTAAGGAAGTACAAAAAGACCTTGTGAATAAGTTAGGATACACGGAAGACCAGGCATATAATGCTTTATATAGCGGTGGTTTGAAAATTATTACAACACAAGATTTAACCATGCAAAAAATTTGTGACGAAGAGTTGAATCGTGCAGAGAACTATCCATCCTCAATTGATTGGTCTGTAAGTGGTGCAATCTCAATTGCACACGCAGATGGCACACAAAAACATTACGACCACAATACATTTGGAAAATATGTGGTTAACCTATATGGCAAAGAAAAGTACGGACCATTGGGATTTACTTTCCCATCTGAAGAAAAAGCGAATGCTATGATTGACCAATATATCGAATCATTGAAGACAAGCGAAACAGACACCGTATTCACCAACATCACACTCTCGCCTCAACCACAGGCTACTATTGTAATTATCGATCAATATACAGGCTATGTAAAAGCTATGGTTGGTGGTCGCGGAGATAAAACAGCAAATATGACGCTGAACAGAGCTACGCAATCTCCACAACAACCTGGTTCTACTTTCAAGACATTGTCTACCTTTGTTCCTGCATTGGACATGAACGGTGATACTTTAGCAACCACTATTTTAGATGCTCCGCTCAACTACACAACTGGCGAAAAAAAACCAGTCAAAAACCACTGGAGCGGATACAGAGGACCTTTAACCATTCGTTATTGTATTGAAGAATCCGCTAACGTTTGTACAGTAAGAAAATATCAAGAACTCACTCCAAACGTAGGCATGCAGTATCTTACCGAAAACTTTGGTTTTACCACTTTGGATCCTGTTGACGATGCCGGCGAAGCTACTGCTCTCGGCGGTATCACAAACGGTGTATATAACATTGAACTAACCGCAGCTTATGCAGCCATTGCAAATGCGGGAACTTATACAGAACCAATTCTCTATACGCAGATTTACGACAACCTTGGGAATTTATTATTTGAGAATACACCTGCTACTCATACTGCAATGAAAGACTCTACTGCATACTTGATTACAAGTGCAATGCAGGATGTTGTTTCTAAAGGTACTGGTACAGCAGCTAAGTTATCGGGCTATGTCGCAGCCGGAAAAACAGGTACGACAACTGACACCCGTGACTTATGGTTTTCCGGATATACACCTTATTTAACAGCTTCTGTATGGAGTGGTTACGATGACAATCAGGGAATTGACGGCTCAAGTAGTTATCATAAAGTAATTTGGAAAAAAGTTATGCAACGTATTCATGACAAAATGAAATATGAATCCGTGAAATTTGAGGTGCCTGAATCTGTAAAACGAAAAACAATCTGTAAAGAAACCGGATTGCTTGCAAGCAGCGATGCATGTACGAAATATACCGAATACTTTGCGGAAGGCACAGGACCAAGCAAGACCTGTCCTGGACATACCGCCACACCGGCAGAGGGTGGTGTTGAAGGTACCACAACACCTTAGATGAGATAATAAATAATGGGGTCTATGTAATATTTTTTATTTCATAGCCCCCAATAAATGTTATAGACAATATTTCAAAGATTACTCAAGTGCCAATTTTGCAGCCCCATATATTCCTGCATCATTTCCAAGTTTGGCCAATGCAAACTCCACTTTACTATTATCCCAGAGTGCATTTTTTAAATAGTTCTTTTTGATATAATCCAGAAGTATCTCACCGGCTCTTGAAACACCACCGCCAATTACGAAAAGTTCCGGGTCCAGAATAACTGCAATCTCTGAAAGTGCATTTCCTAAATACTTTCCAAAATCTTCTGCAATTTCCATTGCAACTTTGTCGCCTGCCTTCACTGCATCAAACACATCCTTTGCAGTCAAAGCTTCCACATTTAACACCGTATCATCTGTATTGTTAGCCAATCTTCTCTTTGCCAGACGAACAATTCCCGTTGCAGATGCATATTGTTCCAAGCATCCTGTTCTACCACATCCACAAACCTCTGTTTCGCCCTCTTGCACGCAAAGATGTCCGATTTCACCACCGGCTCCACGAACTCCGGTATGTATATGGCCATCAATAATGACACCGCCACCTACACCTGTTCCAAGTGTCACCATAATCTGATTCTGGTAGCCTTGCCCGCCACCTTTCCACATTTCTCCCAGTGCAGCAACATTCGCATCATTTCCTACATTCACCTGATATCCGGTAAGTTCCTCTAACTCCTTCTTTACATCTTTGTAAGCCCAACCAATGTTGGATGTAGTCTTTACAATTCCATCCTTCGTTGCCGCCGGAACACCAACCCCAAGACCAATTACGTCTTCTTTGGATATTCCTTTTTCATTTAATTTGTTGTGAATGGACACTGCAATATCAGGTAAAATCGCCTCGCCTTCATTGGCTGTTCTCGTTACAATTTCCCACTTGTCAAGTAAGGTCCCATCTGTTTGAAACAGTCCAATTTTTACTGTTGTACCTCCAATATCAATTCCATAACAATATTGGTTGTCCATTTCTAGTCCTCCCTGTTCTTTTGTACCAAGCTTTCTTGTAATCTTCGATATAATTCTTGTGCCGCATTATAGCCCATCTGTTTTTGTCTATGGTTAATAGCAGTGGATTCCACGATAACTGCCAAGCTTCGCCCTGGACGAATCGGAATCGTATGACACTGTACATTATTACCCAGAAACTCTGTATATTCCTCTTCCAACCCCAAACGGTCATATTCTTTCTTCTTATCCCACTCTTCCAAGGTAATAACCAAATCGATGTTCTGAGTCTCTCTTACGCTCTGCACACCAAACAACGACTTCACATCCACAATACCGATGCCCCGTAATTCAATCAAATGCTTCGTAATGGACGGTGCACTACCTACCAAGGTATCGTCGCTGACTTTTCGTATCTCCACTGCATCATCTGCCACCAAACGATGACCACGCTTGATTAATTCAAGTGCTGCCTCACTTTTACCGATACCGCTTTCTCCACGTATCAATACACCCACACCATAAACATCCACTAAAACACCATGAATGGAAATACATGGTGCCAGCTGCACATTCAACCAACGAATCACTTCTGCCTGGAATGGCGATGTCTTTTTATCTGTTGCAAATATCGGAGTATTAGTCTCATTCGCCTGTCTCAGCATTTCCTCATCCGGCCGAATCTCTGTTGTGTAGATTAAACATGGCACTCCATAGGAAAGGAGTTGCGCATAAACGTCCTTCTTTGCTTCCGTCGTTAAGGTTTGCAAATAAGTATATTCTACGTAACCTATAATCTGCACACGCACAGAATCAAAATGGTCAAAGTATCCGGTCAACTGTAGTGCCGGTCGGTTGACGTCCGGAACCGTGATATATTTTTCCGTCAAATCAATATCAGGAGTCAAATTTTTCAAATCCATTTTTTCGATTAAATCCGTAAGTTTTACACCTGGCATATCTTATCCTCTCATTCTATTTTTTCAATACTCTTATCTTACCATTAATGAAAAAATTTGTATACTTCTAATGCAGATTTTTCATTCATAGATGGAACATTCTTCAATTCTTCTACGGTAGCGTTTTTCAGATTTTCAAAACTCATAAAGTATTTCATCAAAGCCTTTCTTCGTGCCGGTCCAATTCCATTGATATCGTCCAATACAGAATGTACCTGCCCTTGGCTTCTAAGCTTTCGATGAAACTCAATGGCAAATCTGTGGGCTTCATCCTGAATACGCGTAATCAGTTTAAATCCTTCTGAATTACGTTCGATTGGTATCTCCACATTATTGTAATATAATCCCCTTGTGCGGTGATTATCGTCCTTCACCATTCCACAAACCGGAATGTTTAAATTTAATTTATCTAGGACTGCAAGTGCCACATTCACTTGTCCCCTTCCACCGTCCATTAAAATCAAATCCGGGAAAACTGTGAAGCTTTTATCCTTTTCATGGCTGAATCTTCGCGTCAGCACCTCTTCCATACTTGCATAATCGTCCGATCCCTGCACACTCTTAATCTTAAACTTTCTGTAATCCGTGCGCTTTGGCTTTCCTTTCTCATACACAACCATGGAACCTACAGAAGCAAAACCACTTGTATTGGAAATATCACACGCTTCCATTCGGACAATGCCTTGTAGTCCAAGCAACTTCTCAATTTCCTTCACTGCACCGATGGTTCGCCCTTCTTCTCGTTTCAGACGTTCCTTGTCCGTATTTAAAACAAGCTCCGCATTCTTTCTCGCAAGCTCCACTAGTTTTTCTTTTTCGCCCTTCTTTGGAACTCGAATATGCACACGGTGCTCGCGCTTTTCTGTAAGCCATCGTTCCAATAACGTTTGCTCTTCTATCTCCTCCTGCAGCATCAGTTCCCCCGGAATAAAAGGAGTGCCTGCATAGAACTGCTTAATAAAACTGGTAAGCAATTCACTCTCCGTACCTTCTGCTGCATTTCTAAGAAAGAAATGGTCCCGTCCAATTAACCGTCCTCCTCGAATGAAAAATACCTGTACAACAGCATCCTCTTCATCCTTCGCAACTGCCAGAATATCTCGGTCCTTGTCCTCGCCTCTGCTATCTGTAATCTTCTGCTTTTCTGCAATCTGCTTCACACTTTGCAGAAGTTCACGGTATTCAATGGCCTTTTCAAACTCCATGTTTTCTGAGGCTTCTTTCATACTAGCTTCCAAGTCCTTCATAATCCCATCGTAATGCCCATTCAGGAAACGAATCACTTCATCAATGGACCTTCCATATTCCTCTTGGGAAATAAATCCCTGACAAGGTGCATAACACTGCTTAATGTGGTAATTGAGACAGGGGCGTTCCTTACCTATATCCTTCGGGAGATTTCGGTTACAATTTCGTATGTGATATAACTTACGAATCAGTTCAATGGTATCCTTTACCGCTGCAGCACTGGTAAACGGTCCGAAATATTTCGCCTTGTCCTTCTGCATGGTACGAGCCAGCATTACACGTGGATATGCTTCGTTTACGGTTACCTTGATAAAGGGATACCCTTTATCATCCATCAGCATGGTATTATACTTGGGTCTGTGCTCTTTAATCAGATTACACTCCAAAACCAGTGCTTCCAACTCTGAGTCGGTGACAATATATTCAAAGCGCTGAATATGAGTCACCATCTGCTCAATCTTCGCCCCTTTGTTTCTACTCGCTTGAAAATACTGACGCACACGGTTCTTTAAGTTAATTGCTTTTCCAACATATATAATTTCATCTTTTTCGCCATGCATTAAATACACGCCCGGCTTAGACGGTAATTTCTTTAATTCCTCTTCAATATGAAACATAAAATTTCCTCTTTTACTCTTAATGTAATCATTATAAACAAAAAAATGAAAATCTGCAATTTGTATTATCTGCGCGTCATTTTGTAGAATTAACACAAATATCTTGCTTTTTTTCCCATATAGAGATATGATAAAAAAAACAAGAGAAAGTGGGCAGATACCATGCAATTTACCAAAATTAAACTTGAAAACTGCATAACGGTTGATTCTGTGTATACCATTCATTATTTTGAGTATACCAATAACTTTTATTATGCCGGTGAATCCCACGATTTTTGGGAGTTTATATATGTGGACAAGGGCAGCGTAGACATTTGCATGGATGATAAACAAATCACACTGAAAAAAGGGGATATTGCGTTTCACCAGCCAAACGAATTCCACAAGGTTTCTACATACGGGCATACTGCACCAAACCTGGTAGTTATCTCCTTTGACTCGCGCAGCCCACTTATGGATTTCTTCCGCTGTCAGATTTTTAAAACAGACCAAAAGGAGCGTGACTTGCTCGCGGACACATTGATTGAAGCAAGAAAACTATTTTCCTCACCTTTGGGTGACCCATATCTAACAGAGATGACCAAAAAAGAAGACGCTCCAATCGGAACAGAACAATTAATAAAAATTTACTTGGAACAGTTTTTAATTCATCTAGTACAACGATATACAATGGAAGAAGCAAAAGAACTCGAATATTCGTCTCAAAAAACAACCGATATTTTCAAACGGGTTACCAGTTATATGGAAGATAATATCTCCAAACATCTTACCATTGAACAAATTTGCTGGGACAATATGATTGGTCGCACCAAGCTGCAAAAAATCTTTCACGTGGAAGCCGGCATTGGTATCATTGAATATTTTTCCAAGTTAAAAATTAGTGCTGCTAAACATATGATTCGAGATGGAAAACTAAATTTCTCACAGATTTCCGAGCAGCTTGGATATTCCTCCATACATTATTTTTCCAGACAATTCAAGAAGATTACCGGTATGTCCCCTTCGGATTATGCATCTTCTGTTAAATCAATTTTTGATAAGAAACAATAAACTAAAAGGAGCTTGGACGACTAACACCTCATCCAAACTCCTTTGTTACTTCTATTCTTCAAAATCTTCTTCCGAAAGAACTTCTCCAGTTTGCTCTTCTACATTTTTCACCTGATGGAAGATGTCCATAAATTCTTTACCTGTAATGGTCTCTTTCTCAATCAGGAATGCGGCTATCTTATCCAGGGCTTCTCGATTCTCTGACAGCAATCTCTTCGCTTTTTCGTAAGCATTCTTTAACATACGCATAACTTCCCGATCAATCTCAGCTGCAGTAGCCTCACCACAATTCGTCACAGCCCTTCCGTCTAAGTAACGATGTTCCACAGACTCTAAGCCCATCAAACCAAAGTGTTCTGACATACCATACTGTGTTACCATTGCTCGCGCAATCTTAGTTGCACGTTCAATATCATTGGAAGCGCCCGTTGTCACAGTATCAAATACAAGCTCCTCAGCAGCACGTCCGGCAAGTAATCCGGTAAGCATAGCCTCTAATTCTGCCTTTGTATTCAAATACTTTTCTTCCTCAGGTGTCTGCATCACATAGCCTAGAGCTCCCATGGTTCTTGGTACAATGGTAATCTTTTGCACAGGTTCTGCATCCTTCTGCAGTGCGCTGACCAGCGCATGGCCAACTTCATGATAAGAAACAATACGTCGTTCTTCTGCATTCATAATGCGGTCCTTTTTTTCCTTACCAACTAATACTACTTCGACCGCTTCGAATAAATCGGATTGAGATACCACTCTTCTTCCATGTTTAACAGCGTTAATTGCAGCCTCGTTAATCATATTTGCCAAGTCAGAACCAACTGCTCCGGAAGTTGCAAGCGCAATCGCTTCCAAATCCACTGTCTCATCCATTTTCACATCTTTTGAATGTACCTTCAATGTGTCAATACGACCCTTTAAATCTGGTTTATCCACAATAATACGTCTGTCAAAACGTCCCGGACGAAGCAATGCTGGATCCAGCACCTCTGGTCTGTTGGTTGCAGCCAAAAGTAGTAAACCTTTTTCTGTATCAAATCCATCCATTTCCGAGAGAATCTGGTTCAATGTCTGTTCACGTTCATCGTTACTTCCCAGTGCATTGTCACGGCTCTTTCCGATGGCATCAATCTCATCAATAAAAACAATACATGGTGCCATAGCTTGTGCCTGTTTAAATAAGTCACGCACTCTAGATGCCCCAACACCCACATACATTTCCACAAACTCAGAACCTGACACAGAGAAGAACGGTACCTTTGCTTCACCTGCAACTGCTTTGGCAAGCAATGTCTTTCCGGTTCCCGGAGGTCCAACAAGCAATGCACCCTTTGGCAGCTTCGCTCCTATCTCCGTATACTTCTTAGGATTATGCAAGAAATCTACCACTTCCTGCAGGGATTCCTTGGCTTCGTCCTGTCCGGCAACATCCTTAAATGTTACACCTGTCTGTTTTTCAACATACATTTTGGCATTGCTTTTTCCAATGCCCATAATTCCGCCACCTTTTGACATTCTTTTCATCATAAAACTAAAGAATACAAACAACAATACAAACGGAAGAAGTGTCAGCACAATATTCCAAAACAGAGCTGCTCCGGTATTTGGAAGTTTGTATGAGTAATTCACCTTCGCTTCGTCCAGTCGCTGCTCCAACAGTTCACCCTCTCCGAGTCCGGTATAATACGTAATCTGAGTGCTTGGAAAAAACTGTGCCCATCCATTCTGGGAAGGATCCACTTTCGGAGTAATTATCAGTCTGTCACTTCCTATTTCAACTTTCTCAACCTTACCTTCTTCTACCATAGCGATAAATTCGCTATAAGTAATCTCCTTGGTCTTTGCATTGTCTACCATGTTAAAGAAACTTAAAAATATGAATCCTGTAATCAGAGTCGTTGCAATTACCAAAATCCAACCGCGCTTATCATTCTTTTGGTTTTTATTCTTATTATTCTGGTTTTGTTCCATTTTTATCCTCCTAAATACAATACCTCTTTATTATAAAGATTACCCTTTTATAAATCAACCAAAACATTGTGAAAGTTTTGTAAATTTCCTATGATTGGGACTAGATAAAAGTCTATGATTTGTAGTATACTAAACAGGTAGTTTAAAAATTTACAAAAGGAAGAACCATTTTATGAGAATTGGATTTGATAACGAAAAGTATTTACAAATGCAATCTGAGCATATTCGTGAAAGAATCAGCCACTTTGACAACAAGCTATACTTAGAGTTTGGTGGTAAATTATTTGACGACTATCATGCCTCCAGAGTGCTTCCGGGATTTGCTCCTGACAGTAAATTAAAATTACTGATGCAACTCTCTGATCAGGCAGAAATTGTAATTGTAATTAGTGCTGTTGATATTGAAAAGAACAAGGTGCGCGGGGATTTGGGAATTACCTACGATTCAGACGTATTAAGATTAATGGAAGCCTTTAAAGGTCAAAATCTGTATGTAGGTAGTGTAGTCATCACGCAATATTCTGGGCAAACAAGTGCAGACCACTTTAAAACTAAGCTGGAGAAATTGAATATCAAAGTATACACGCACTATAACATTGAAGGTTATCCCTCCAACATTCCTCTGATTGTCAGCGACGAGGGATATGGAAAGAATGATTATATTGAAACAACCAGACCACTTGTTATTATTACGGCACCTGGTCCTGGTAGTGGAAAGATGGCAACCTGTCTCTCACAATTATACCACGAACACAAGCGTGGTATTCGTGCAGGATATGCCAAGTTCGAGACATTTCCGATTTGGAACATTCCGTTGAAACACCCAGTCAATCTAGCGTATGAAGCAGCTACTGCTGATTTAAATGACGTCAATATGATCGACCCATTCCATTTGGATGCTTACGGAATTACAACTGTTAATTATAATCGAGATGTTGAGATTTTCCCTGTATTAGATGCAATTTTCGAACGCATATACGGTGAGAACCCATATAAATCACCAACGGACATGGGCGTTAACATGGCAGGAAATTGTATTTGTGATGATGCTGTATGTTGTGAAGCGTCAAATCAGGAAATTATCCGTAGATATTATGCAGCTTTAAAGGGACTTGTTGAAGGAACCTCTGACGAAGAAGAAGTATATAAACTTAAGCTCCTAATGAACCAAGCCCACATTACAATCGATGAACGCAAGGTGGTTCAAGCCGCTTTAAACCGTGCGAAGCAAACTAAGGCTCCTGCTGCTGCACTGGAACTGGAAGATGGCTCAATTATTACAGGAAAGACAACGCCTCTTCTTGGCGCATCATCTGCATTATTGCTAAACGCACTGAAAACATTAGCGGGACTTGATGATGAACTTCACTTGATTTCACCAACGGTTATTGAACCAATCCAGAAATTAAAAACGGAGTTCTTAGGAAGTAAAAACCCAAGACTCCATACAGACGAGGTATTAATTGCACTTTCCATGTGCGCGGCAACTGACAAGAATGCACAGCTTGCTTTAGAACAGATTCCTAAGCTACAATGCTGTCAAGCTCATTCGTCAGTTATGCTGTCTACCGTTGATATCAAAGTTTTCAAACGTTTGGGAATTCAGTTGACATCCGAACCAAAATACGAGAATAAAAAAATATATAAATAATAAATACTCTACAACAAACAAGGTCATCCGATATAACACCGGATGACCTTTTCTACTATCTTCTTTCCTTATTTGATTTTCGGAAGACTTGCCGCAGCCACTGACTGACCTACACGTCTACTCTTTTCATCCGGAATATGTAATG
>JAZSDK010000147.1:0-5047 GCA_045531155.1 Faecalimonas sp.
GCTGCTGCAAAAATCCATTCTGCATTTGATACACGGTAGTCTTCGATAAATACCACTTTGATTTTACCGTTGATGCTTGCATCGTTGTTGATTACATCTGCAACAGAGTTAATCAACTTAATTGTCTGTTTTGCGCGTCTGTATCCGGCAGCAGCTTTCGCACCAAAGATAAATGTTCTTGGGTAGAAAGACATTCCCGGATTATCTTTAATCTGATTGTACAAGTACATTACGTGTAAAATGTTGAGGAATTGACGTTTGTACTCATGCAATCTCTTAACTTGTACGTCAAAGATTGAGTTCGAATCAACTTCAACACCGTTGTGTTTTAAAATGTATTCTGCAAGACGAACTTTATTTTGATACTTGATTTCCATAAATTCTTTTCTTGCTTTTTCATCTTCCACAAGTGGTTTTAATTTAGCCATTTGAGAAAGGTCTGTAATCCAGCCGTCTCCAATGCGCTCTGTTACCCAGTCAGCAAGGAGTGGGTTACCATGTAATAAGAAACGTCTTTGTGTAATACCGTTTGTCTTATTGTTAAATTTAAGTGGCATCATTTCATAGAAATCTTTTAATTCCTGTTTCTTTAAGATTTCTGTATGAAGCGCAGCAACACCGTTTACTGAGTAACCGGCTGCAATTGCAAGGTGAGCCATCTTAACCTGACCATCATATAAAATAGCCATTTTACGAACTTTTTCTTCGTTGCCCGGATATTTTGCTCTAATTTCAGCCACAAAACGACGGTCGATTTCTTCTACGATTTGGTAAACACGTGGAAGCAATCTCTTGAATAAGTCGATTGGCCATTTTTCAAGCGCTTCTGCCATGATTGTATGGTTTGTGTAAGCACAAGTTTTTGTTGTAACTTCCCATGCTTCTTCCCATTCCAAACCTTCTTCGTCCATAAGCAGTCTCATAAGCTCTGCTACAGAAACTGTTGGATGAGTATCGTTCATCTGAATTGTCACTTTTTCATACAATTTCTTGATATCATCATGGTCTCTCTTATATTTTGCAATTAATTCCTGTAAACTTGCAGAGATGAAGAAATATTGTTGTTTCAAACGAAGCTCTTTACCAGCATAGTGGTTATCGTTTGGATATAATACTTCAACAATCGTTTTTGCAAGATTTTCTTGTTCAATCGCTTTTTGATATTCACCTTTGTCAAAGTGATCTAACTGGAATTCTGTAATCGCTTTTGCATCCCAGATACGAAGTGTGTTTACAATGTTGTTATTGTAACCAACGATTGGCATATCATATGGGATAGCAAGTACAGATTCATAGTTTTCTTGAATATAATTGTTTCTTCCTGTTTTTTCATCATATTCTACACGAATATTTCCGCCAAAGCGAACTTCTTTCGCGTATTCATCACGGCGAACTTCGAATGGATTTCCTTCTTTTAACCAGTTATCCGGCGTTTCTACTTGGTACCCATTTTCAATTTTTTGTTTGAACATACCATAACGGTAACGAATACCACAGCCGTATGCTGCATATCCGAGTGAAGCAAGTGAATCTAAGAAACATGCTGCAAGTCTTCCAAGACCACCATTACCGAGAGCTGCATCTGGTTCCTGGTCTTCGATTACGTTGATGTCGATTCCCATTTCATCTAATGCTTCGCGCACTTCTTTGTATGAAGTTAAGTTAATTAAGTTGTTTCCTAATGCTCTACCCATTAAGAATTCCATTGACATATAGTAAACTGTCTTCGGGTCATCTTTCTTATACTGTTCCTGTGTTGCCAACCAGTTGTCAATAATCTGGTCCTTTACTGCGTAAGAAACAGCTTGGAAACGTTGTTGCTCTGTTGCTTCTTCAATTGTCTTTCTATACAAACGTTTCACGTTGTCCTTTACTTGTTCTTGAAATTCTTTTTTGTTAAATTTTGTCTTTGCCATAAATTTCTCCCTATCTCTCAACACCTAAAGTCACCTTTTCGCCATTGATATTCCACTCTTTTGTATAGCCTTCCGGTGTTTTATTTTCTACAGCGGTAGCTAATACTTCTCCGCCGATTTCTTCTGCATATTTTGCAAAAATTCCTTCTGCTTTTTCAGTTCCCACATAAGATACCCTAATCTTATCTGTTACTTCAAAGCCAGCTTCTTTTCGCATTGTCTGAATTTTGCTGATTAATTCTCTTACAAAACCTTCTTCTAGAAGCTCTTCAGTCAAGTTTGTATCGAGAACAACTGTGATATTGTTGTCATTTTCAGATACATATCCTTCCATCTGAGCCATGTCAATCAAAAGGTCCTCCTTGAGTAATACCACATCCTGACCATTAATGTCAAGTTTTAACATACCTGTAGCGTTTACTTCATCCATAGCCGCATTTCCGTCTAATGTATCAAGCGCACCTCTGATACCACCAAGTAACTTGCCGTATTTTGGTCCTACAGTCTTCAGTTGTGGTTTAAATGTATAAGAAGTAAATGCTCTTACATCGTCTGTAAACTCTAATGTTTTCACATTTAACTCTTCCTCCACAATTTCCTGATAGAATTCAGGTAAGGTTTTTTCTGATTTTACAAACATTTTTCCAATCGGCTGACGGTTCTTGATGTTTGCAGCATTTCTACACGCACGCCCCATTACAACAAGTTTTAATACTTCGTCCATGTTTGCTTCTAAATCAGCATCAATCATAGCTTCATCAGCAACTGGGAAGTCACATAAGTGAATACTTTCCGGTGCATTTGCATCCAAACCTCTTACTAAGTTCTGGTAAATGTCTTCTGTCATAAATGGAATCATAGGAGCCGCCACTTTTGCCACTGTTACAAGTGCAGTATAAAGTGTGATGTAAGCATTAATCTTATCTTGCTCCATACCCTTTGCCCAGAAACGCTCACGGCTTCTTCTTACATACCAGTTACTCATATCGTCTACAAAGTCCTGTAATGCTCTTGCGCTTTCTGGAATTCTGTAGTTTTCAAGGTTCTCGTCGACTGTCTTAATTAATGTATTCAATTTGGACAGTAACCATTTATCCATAACAGAAAGTTTTTCATATTCTAATGCATATTTTGTTGCATCGAACTGGTCAATTTCTGCATAGAGCACATAAAATGCATAGGTATTCCACAAAGTACCCATAAATTTACGTTGTCCTTCCACAACTGCATCACCATGGAAACGGTTTGGCAACCAAGGCGCACTGTTAATATAGAAGTACCAACGGATCGCATCAGCACCATATTTTTCTAGGGCTTCAAATGGATCTACCGCATTTCCTTTTGATTTACTCATTTTTTGGCCGTCCTTATCTTGAACATGACCAAGTACAAGTACGTTCTTGTAAGGTGCCTTGTCAAAAATAAGTGTTGAAATTGCAAGTAATGAATAGAACCATCCACGTGTCTGGTCAACACCCTCTGAAATAAATTCAGCCGGGAATTGCTGCTCAAACAGGTCGTGGTTTTCGAACGGATAGTGATGCTGAGCAAATGGCATAGCCCCACTATCAAACCAGCAGTCAATAACCTCCGGTACACGGTGCATATCTTTTCCACAGTGTGGACATTTAATTGTTACTTCATCAATAAATGGACGGTGAAGCTCCACATTGTCCGGACAGTTGTCAGACATGGATTTCAACTCTTCAATGCTTCCAATGGAATGCTGATGTCCGCATTCACACTCCCAAATATTGAGTGGTGTTCCCCAATAACGGTTACGGCTGATACCCCAGTCCTGTACATTTTCTAACCAGTCACCGAAACGACCTTTACCGATACTTTCCGGAATCCAGTTCACTGTATTGTTATTGCGGATTAAGTTTTCTTTCACGGCTGTCATCTTGATGAACCAAGATTCACGGGCATAGTAAATAAGCGGAGTATTACATCTCCAGCAATGTGGATAACTATGTTCAAAATTTGGTGCGGAGAAAAGTAGTCCTCTGCTTTCCAAATCTTGAAGTACCAGCGGGTCAGCCTTCTTACAGAATGTGCCTGCCCATGGTGTCTCTTCTGTCATCTCACCCTTTTCATCTACTAATTGAAGGAATGGAAGGTCGTATTTACGTCCTACATTCGCATCATCTTCACCGAATGCTGGTGCAATATGAACCACACCCGTACCATCTGTCAATGTTACATAGGTGTCACAGGTTACATAGTAAGCCTTCTTATTTAATTGAACAAATGAGAATAATGGTTCATATTCTTTTCCTTCTAAGTCTTTACCTACATAAGTCTCAAGAACCTCAACATCACCTTCTAATACAGATGCAACTAACGCCTCTGCCATATAGTAGGTGTATTCACCATTTTTCACTTTGACATAGGTTTCATTCGGGTTCACACAAAGAGCCACGTTCGATGGCAATGTCCAAGGTGTTGTTGTCCATGCTAAGATATAAGCATCTTCATCTTTCACTTTGAATCTTGCGATTGCAGAGCGTTCTTTCACATCCTTGTAGCCTTGTGCTACTTCGTGACTGGACAACGGAGTTCCGCAACGTGGGCAGTAAGGTACGATCTTATATCCTTTATAAAGAAGTCCTTTATCCCAGATTTGTTTTAACGCCCACCATTCTGACTCAATAAAATTGTTGTCATATGTGATGTATGGGTTTTCCATATCCACCCAGAAGCCTACAGTTGAAGAAAATCCTTCCCACATGCCTTTGTATTTCCAAACGCTGTCTTTACAGTGAGCAATAAATGGCTCTAATCCATATTCTTCAATCTGTTCTTTCCCGTCAAGGCCAAGCATTTTTTCCACTTCGAGCTCTACAGGAAGACCGTGAGTATCCCATCCAGCTTTTCTTGGCACCATATATCCCTTCATGGTACGGTATCTCGGAATCATATCTTTGATTACACGAGTAAGCACGTGCCCAATATGTGGCTTACCATTGGCTGTCGGTGGTCCATCGTAAAAAGTATAGGTTTCGCCTTCTTTGCGGTTTTCTAAACTTTTTTCGAAAATCTTATTATCAGCCCAAAACTTTTCTGTTTTCTTTTCGCGTTCTACAAACTTAAGGTCTGTCGATACTTTCTGATACATTTCTTTTCCTCCT
>JAZSDK010000062.1:0-12517 GCA_045531155.1 Faecalimonas sp.
ACTAATTCATTACGCGGGATATCAATATCTATATTTTTTAAGTTGTGCTCATTGGCACCACGTATTTTGATATATTTTTTGTTATCCATATTTTACGTTATACTCCTTTTATCTTATATCATGTGCGTTGCACATGCTGCACTCCGAACGGATGCACACTCCACCTCCTGACAATGTGGCATCATATCTTAATCCAAGTCTTGATACATCTGCTTAAGTTCAACCATCTTATCACGCAGTCCTGCCGCCGCCTCAAAGTTGAGTTCTGCCGCAGCCTTTCGCATTTGTTTAGAAACATCCTTAATTAATTTTTCCAGTTCCGTCTTGCTCATAGATTCCGGATCCTTTTCCATGCGAAGTTCTTCCGCTGCAACCTTCTTAGAAATGCTAATTAAGTCGCGGACTGCTTTACGAATGGTCTGTGGTGTAATACCATGCTCTATATTATACTCCATCTGCAGCTTCCGTCTACGCTCAGTTTCTTCCATTGCGCGTCTCATAGAATCTGTAATGGTATCCGCGTACATAATAACATGTCCTTCTGAGTTACGGGCCGCACGGCCAATGGTCTGAATCAGAGATGTCTCCGAACGAAGGAAGCCTTCCTTGTCCGCATCTAAAATGGCTATCAGCGTAATTTCCGGAATATCCAGACCTTCTCGCAAAAGGTTAATACCAACAAGCACGTCAAACACATCCAAACGCATATCGCGGATAATCTCTGTTCGCTCCAAGGTATCAATATCGGAGTGAAGATATTTCACACGAATACCTAACTCTCGCATATAATCCGTTAAATCCTCTGCCATACGTTTCGTAAGTGTGGTAATTAGCACCTTGTTCTTATTTGCTACTTCCTTATTCACTTCCCCAATTAAATCGTCAATCTGACCTTCAATCGGGCGCACTTCTACCACTGGGTCTAAAAGCCCTGTTGGCCGAATAATCTGCTCTGCACGAAGCAGTTCATTTTGCTCCTCGTATTTGCCAGGTGTTGCAGAAACGAAAAGCATCTGATTCACCTTCCCTTCAAACTCACCAAAGTTCAATGGACGGTTATCCTTCGCAGATGGCAAACGGAAACCATAATCCACCAGCGTAGATTTTCTTGACTGGTCACCATTGTACATAGCACCCAATTGCGGAATGGTCATGTGAGACTCATCAATCATAATCAAAAAATCATCCGGAAAATAATCAATTAATGTATGTGGCGGTTGCCCTGGTTCAAGTCCCGTCAAATGTCTGGAATAGTTCTCAATTCCGGAACAAAATCCAGTCTCTCGCATCATTTCTATATCAAAATTGGTACGTTCAGCAATACGCTGTGCTTCCAATAATTTATCTTCACTCTTAAAATAGCGCACCCGTTCTTCTAATTCTTCTTCAATCTCATGAATGGCACGATTCATGCTGTCCTGGGACACCACGTAGTGAGATGCAGGGAAAATGACCATATGCTCTAATGCAGCCTTAATCTCCCCTGTCAGCACATCTATCTCTGTAATTCTGTCCACTTCATCTCCGAAAAATTCTACACGGTAGGCTTTGCTTTCCGAATATGCCGGAAAAATTTCTAACACATCTCCATGCACGCGGAAGGTTCCACGTTTAAAATCCATCTCGTTTCGATCATATTGGATGTCAATAAGTTTTCGAATGACTTCGTCCCGGTCTTTTATCATGCCTGGGCGCAGGGAAATCACCATCTCTTTATAATCTATCGGAGAACCCAATCCATAGATACAGGACACACTGGCTACAATAATTACATCGCGTCGTTCAGAAAGCGCTGCTGTTGCTGAATGGCGCAGTTTGTCTATCTCGTCATTAATTGCGGAGTCCTTGGCAATATAAGTGTCTGACGATGGCACGTAGGCTTCCGGTTGGTAGTAATCGTAATACGAAACAAAATACTCCACCGCGTTATCAGGAAAAAACTCCTTGAACTCTCCATAGAGCTGCGCCGCCAAGGTCTTGTTATGTGCAATCACCAAGGTTGGTTTATTCAGTTTTTCAATAATATTCGCCATTGTAAATGTCTTACCGGAACCTGTAACCCCTAGTAAAGTCTGGCATTGATTGCCTTCTCTGAAGCCTTGAACTAACTTTTCAATGGCTTGTGGTTGGTCTCCGGTTGGCTTGTATTCTGATTTTAAAACGAATTTCTCCATAGCATTTCTCCGTATTATAATCGTTTTTAAAACTAGTATCTACTTATTTTACTAGATTATATCAGAATATAAAAGAAAAGTACAGAACAAATCGAACTTTTGTTCTGTACTTTGTGATATCAATATAAACATATTATTTCTTCGCTCTCGCCTTAAATTCTTCGACAATCGCAATCATTTCTTCCGACGGATTGGAAACTACCGCAGAAGCAAAAATCTTACATAGCGGATTCGTTGTTACACGTTCTACTGCCGCGCTGACAGCAGATACTCCTCCACTAACAAAAATTAATACGTGTCCTCCGCATTTCGTATCCTTTGTTTCATATTCCACTTCCGAAGTCTTCAACATCTGGTCTAATACAATCACTGCATTCGCTTCTCCGAGAACTTCTACCAATCCATATGCTCCGTATGCCATAAACTTTCCCTCTACTTTCGCCCTTATTTATTAATTGTCATTGCTGCTGCAAGCTCTGTTCCCTTATCAGGAGCAGCTATTACTGTATGCGAAATAATTTTTGAAATCGGCGTTGCCTTTGCTAAAGCAGCTTCCATCGCAGCATTCACATCTGATATTCTCCCGCGCATTTTCACACAGGCACCTGCACCAAGACGGTTTCTCTCTACGGATTGTATCTTGACATCGGCTGTTTTTGCTGCTGCATCCAATGCAACGAAGCATGCACATTCGCTATCTAATTCAAATACACCAATTGCCATTCCATCGTATTTTCCATTCATTGTAAATTCCTCGCTTCTTTTTCGCATTTAATAGTACACTAAAACTTTCTTCCCATATTGTAACACATTTGCCAAAGTATTACAAATACAACTTTACTTATTCCCTCAAGCTTTTAATACCTTTTGCTAAAATCTTCACATCATTAATAATGTAATCAAATGCTCCGGCCTTCACCATATTAATAATAATCATACCAATTGGTACGGCAAGAATCATCCAAAGCACGCCACCTAATCGATAACCAATATAAATAAACACCAAAGTCGGAAGTGGTTTTAATCCCACCTCATCTCCTACCAGTTTTGGTTGAATCAGTTGACGCACAATCTGTGTGGTGGCATACAGTACAACCAAGAAAATCAATCGCTTGTAGTCCCCAACTAAAAAGGTATAGACACACCAAGGTACGAATGCAGTACCGGTCCCTAAGAATGGTAGGAAGTCCAAAAAGGCGATAATCAATGAAAGTACAATCACATATTTAATTCTTAGAATACTAAGGCCAACCAACAAAATTGCACCCACGACTCCCATAATCTTAAACTGTGCTTTGAAATATCCTCCCACAGAGAATTTAAAATTGCTTACTACCATTGTGAGTCTCTTGTATATGGATTGCGGAATCACCTTCTTAAACCATGCAACCACGTTTTCTCTGTCTGCCACAAAAAAGTAGGCTGAAAGAACGGCAACAAAAGTTCCGATAATAATTGACGGAATCGACTTCGCTATGTCTCCCACCAATGTAACTGTCGGATTGCTGATTTTTTCAATCCAGCCTCCCGTCGCACTTCCTAAACCTGACACAAGAGTATTCCAGCCATTTTGTATAGCATCTGGGAGTTTTTCAAAAAATCCGGCAAGATTGCTTGCAATTTCCTTGAGCTGAAGTTCGATTTCTTCATACATTTCCGGCAGATTGACTACCAATCCTCCCATTTCCTTGACAATCATGCTGCCAAATAGATATAGAACCCCCACAACTGCTGCAATTACAGCCACAATCATAATGGCTGAGCCAAACTTCTTTTGGAGCTTCACTTTCTTATCCAACCAGCAAACTACCGGATTGGCAATACATGAAATAATCCATCCAATTACAAACGGCATCAGAAATCGAATTAAAGCTACACCGGCTCCAACAACAAAGGCTGTCGCCAGCAAGCTGAATATGAGACTAACTATCACTTTCCAGTATGGACGTGTGTTTTCCATCTATTCCACCTCTGTTTCTTCTTGCAGATAACTATCCATCAGTTCCCAAATCTCTTCTCGGCCTTGTTTTGTTTCTGCCGAGAATGGTATCACTGTAGTGCCCGGAAGAAGTTTTAATCCTTCTTTTATCATTTTAACATGCTTTGCCACTTGGCTGCGTTTTAATTTATCCAACTTCGTGGCAATGATAATTGGATGATACCCCTGAGAGACAATCCACTCATACATCATCTTGTCATTTGCAGACGGTTCATGACGGATATCAATTAATAAGAACACCGCCTTCAACTGCTTAGACGTATTTAAATAACGTTCAATGAGTTGTCCCCACTTGATTTTTTCCTGTTCGGAAACCTTAGCATACCCATATCCTGGCAAATCCACCAGATACATCGCATCATTCACATTGTAAAAGTTAATCGTCTGCGTCTTCCCCGGTGTTGCAGAGGTTCTTGCAAGTGCCTTACGATTCATCAGTGCATTAATCAAAGAGGATTTCCCTACATTTGATTTCCCTGCAAATGCAACCTCTACCTTATCAGTTTCCGGCAGCTTACTTGTAATTCCGCAAACAATTTCTAATTCCACATTTTTAATCTTCATATTCTAGTCCTCACATACCAGTGCCTTTTCTAAAACTTCTGTCATATGGCTTACTGGTACTATTTCCAATCCTTTTGTTATCTCAGCTGAAATATCTTCCACATCGCGTATATTCTTTTCCGGAACAAGCACTGTTTTTACACCTGCATTCTTGGCAGCAAGTAATTTCTCTTTCAGTCCGCCAATCGGAAGCACCCTTCCCCGCAATGTGATTTCACCTGTCATTGCCACATCCGCACGAACTTTCTTTCCTGTGATTGCAGAAAGCATAGCCGTTGCCATGGTGATTCCCGCAGATGGACCGTCCTTTGGCGTTGCCCCCTCTGGAATGTGGATATGAATGTCATGTTTCTCAAAGAAATCCTCTGACACTTCAAATTCCTTACCCACGGAACGAATGTAACTAATTCCAGCTCTCGCTGATTCTTTCATAACATCTCCAAGCTGACCTGTCAATAGTATTTCACCTTTTCCCGGCATAATATTGACTTCTATTTCCAAGGTGTCTCCACCCACACTTGTCCATGCAAGCCCGCGAACAACTCCAACCTCGTCTGTCTGATTAATCATGTGACAATGGAATTTTTCTTTTCCTAAATATTTTTCCAGATTACGCTCGGTCACTCGGATAGCAGCTTTTCCTTCTTCCAAAATCTCTCTTGCAGCTTTTCTGCATATTTCCCCAATGGTGCGTTCCAGTTGTCTTACACCTGCCTCTTTGGTGTAGCTTCCTGCCATTTTCCAGATTGCACCTTTTGTAATCTTCAATTGTTCCTCTGTCAATCCATGTTTTCTCAGCTGCTTTGGCACCAAATGTCTGGTAGCAATATGGAGTTTTTCATTTTCCGTATAACTGCTGATTTCAATGACTTCCATACGGTCCAAAAGTGGTCTTGGAATGGTTTGTAAGGTATTCGCTGTTGTCACAAATAATACTTCTGATAAATCCAATGGCACTTCTAGGTAATGGTCACGGAATTTCACATTTTGCTCACTATCTAAAACCTCTAATAGAGCTGAAAATGTATCGCCTTTATAGTCATTGCTCACTTTGTCAATCTCGTCTAACAAAATCAGGGCATTTTTTGCACCTGAGGTTTTTAATGCATTAGCGATACGACCAGGCATGGCACCTACATAGGTTTTACGATGTCCACGGATTTCCGCCTCATCTCTGACACCACCTAGGGAAATTCTTGCATACGGCTTATTTAGCGCCTTGGATAAGGATTTCGCAATGGAGGTCTTTCCGGTTCCCGGAGGCCCCACCAAGCATAGGATTGGACTTTCCCCTTTTTGTGTTAGGGTACGCACCGCAAGGAACTCCAAGATACGTTCCTTTACTTTATCAAGACCATAATGGTCCTCATCCAAAATCCGTTTCGCCTCTGCAATATTTGCGGTGTCTTCTGCCATCTTATCCCACGGCATTTCCAGCATGGTCTCGATATAGGTACGAGTAACTCCGTTTTCCGCAGAATTTTGCATTGCGCTCTTGAAGCGGTGAATTTCCTTCATTAATTTATCTTTGACTTCCTGCGTGGCCTCCAATTTATTGGTTGCATCTGCAAATTCCTCTGCATCGGAAACCAGGTTTTCTTCCCCCAATTCTTCGCGAATGACCTTCATCTGCTCTCTTAAGATAAACTCTTTCTGATGCTTGTCCATGCGCTCTTTTACTTTGCTTTGAATGGTTTCTTTCATGGATAGCACAGCAATTTCATTGGCTATCTTGAAACTTAAAAGGGCGCATCGTTTATATAAATCATTTTCTTCCAGAATATCCTGCAAATTGAGATAATCAAATGGCAAAATTGATGCTATCTTGTTCACCAAGCCTTTAAATTCTTTGATATCTGCAATCTGTGCTGCTACCTCTTTTGGAATCTTGCCGCTTTTTAATGAATACTCAAAGAAAATTTCCTGCAGGGCCTTTGCTTCCGGCATTTCATTTAAATGCTCCGGTTCATAATCATTGTAATCTTCTACCGCTTCCACTTCTGCCTGCAAATACGGATTTTCCTCCGTAATCTGCACAAGTTTTGCGCGTTCTTGACCTGTCACTAATACACGGTACATATCCTTTGACATTTTTGCTATCTGCTTAATTGTGGCTATCGTACCGATTTCATAAACATCCTTCTGTGTAGGTTCTTCTATACTCAATTCCCGTTGTGCAACGAGAAACACTTTCTGTTCTTTCCCTTGCATTGCCTTCTGTACTGCCTGAATAGAACGCTTTCTGCTCACATCAAAGTGAATCACCATTTCCGGCAGAATTGTCATACCTCTAAGG
Source organism: Faecalimonas sp. (assembly GCA_045531155.1). Lineage (GTDB taxonomy): Bacteria > Bacillota > Clostridia > Lachnospirales > Lachnospiraceae > Faecalimonas. The sequence goes on from JAZSDK010000062.1 coordinate 7,034, forward strand.
GCAACCATTGGCATGCTAATCGTTTGTCTTTCCATATATCCTTCTCCTAACATACAAAGAGCGAATACATTGTCTGTACCCGCTCCTTATTTACGCACTCTGTGTTTCGATTGCATTGGTATTATAAAGCGGTTTTTCATTTCCTAATACCGCTTCCTTTGTAATCAAACAAGATTTAATGGAATCATCGGATGGTACATGATACATGGTATCCATCATGATATTTTCCATAATTGCACGAAGTCCTCTTGCTCCTGTCTTTCTTGCCAAAGTTGTGTCTGCAATCTGCTCTAATGCTTCTTGTTCAAACTCCAGCTCAACGCCGTCAAGTTCTAACAATTTCTTATATTGTTTAACAATAGCACTCTTAGGCTCTGTCAAAATGCGAATCAATGCTTCTCGATCAAGTGTATCTAATGTCACATTAATTGGAACACGACCTACCAACTCCGGAATAATACCAAATTTGATTAAATCCTGTGGTAAGATCTGTTTCAGCAACTGACCGTTTCTCTTCTCGGCCTTCCCCATAATCTCGGAATTAAATCCCATAGATTTGCGGTCCAGACGAGTCTCAATAATTTTCTCAATGCCTTCGAATGCTCCACCACAAATAAACAAAATATTTGTAGTGTCAATCTGAATCAATTCCTGGTGTGGGTGCTTTCTACCGCCCTGTGGTGGTACAGATGCCACAGTTCCTTCGATAATCTTAAGAAGCGCCTGCTGCACACCTTCTCCCGAAACATCACGAGTGATGGATGGATTTTCAGATTTTCTTGTGATTTTATCAATTTCATCAATATAGATAATTCCATACTCAGCACGTTTTACATCACCGTCTGCTGCTTGGATTACCTTTAATAAAATATTCTCTACGTCTTCACCAACATAACCAGCCTCTGTAAGCGCTGTCGCATCTGCAATCGCAAATGGTACATTTAAGATTTTGGCCAGTGTCTGTGCAAGCAAGGTCTTACCACAACCAGTTGGTCCTAACATCAAAATATTGCTCTTTTGTAATTCTACTCCCAAGTCTTTTCCAGCAAGGATTCTTTTGTAATGATTATAAACAGCGACTGAAAGAACCTTTTTGGCTTCATCTTGTCCGATTACATAATCATCCAAGAATGCCTTGATTTCTTCTGGTTTCAAGAGGTTAATATCCTCAGCCACCGGATTCACTTCTTCTACATCAAATTCTTCGTCGATAATCTCTGCGCAAACCTCCACACATTCATCACAGATGAATGTACTGTTCGGTCCTGCAATCAGTTTTCGTACTTGTGCTTGTGTTTTGCCACAAAACGAACATCTAACAACGACATCTTCACCTTTTTTTCCTGCCATACTCTCTCCTCATTTTCAAGCGTAAAGGGGCTGCTCCTTTCTACCAGAACATCCCCTCGTTTTCATTAATGGCTGGTAATTACCTCATCTACCAAACCGTATTCTTTTGCTTCCTGTGCAGACATGAAATTGTCACGTTCTGTATCAATTTCAATTCTCTCTATACTTTGTCCTGTGTTTTCTGCAAGGATTTGATTCAATTTTTGTCTTGTCTTTAAGATATGTTCTGCAACAATCTTAATCTCTGTTGCCTGTCCCTTTGCTCCGCCGGACGGCTGATGAATCATAATCTCAGAATTTGGAAGTGCATAACGCTTACCCTTCGCACCACCTGCAAGAAGGAATGAACCCATACTTGCTGCCATTCCGATACAGATTGTAGACACATCGCATTTGATATATTGCATGGTATCATAAATAGCCATACCAGCTGTAACAGAACCTCCCGGACTGTTAATATACAGATGAATATCTTTCTCCGGATCTTCACCTTCTAAGAAAAGCAATTGCGCGATAATTACGCTTGCTGATGCATCACTTACTTCTTCCCCTAAGAAAATAATTCTCTCTTTTAATAATCTAGAATAAATGTCGTAGGAACGTTCTCCACGACTTGTCTGTTCAATGACATAAGGTATTACGCTCATGAACATGCCTCCCTTAAATTCTATTCTTCTACGGCGCTGTCAACTAATAATGTAACTGCTTCTTGTACAGCCATATCAGCTTTCATTTGTTCTTTTTCGCTTTCGCCCATGTATTCTTTCAATTTATCAACTTCCATTTGATACATTTCAGCCATCTTTGTTAATTCTGCATCTAATTTTTCTTCAGAAATTTCAATGTTTTCAGCTTTTGCAATTGCTTCAAGAACTAATCTTGTTTCAATGCGCTTCACAGCCTGTGGTCTCATTTCTTCATTCATCTTATCTGCAGTTAAGCCTGTAAACTGGAAGTATTGTTCCATCGTTAAACCTTGTGACTGTAATCTTTGTGCAAACTCTTGTACCATTTGTCTAACTTGAGTATCAATCATTGCTTCTGGAATTTCCATAGTAGCATTTGCAACTGCTTTTTCTACAGCCTGATCTTCTTTTTGTCTGTTACCTTCTGCTTGTTTTTGTTCTTTAATCTTTGCTTTGATATCAGCCTTGTACTCTTCTAATGTATCAAATTCAGAAACTTCTGCAGCGAAATCATCATCTAATTCCGGAAGTTCTTTTACTTTAATTTCATGTACGGTACATTTGAATGTAGCTTCTTTTCCAGCTAAGTCTTCTGAATGGTATTCTTCTGGGAATGTAACATTTACTTCCACTTCTTTTTCAGCTTCTGCACCGATTAATTGTTCTTCAAATCCAGGAATGAAAGAACCTGAACCGATTGTTAACGGATAGTTTTCACCCTTTCCACCTTCGAATGCAACACCGTTTACAAATCCTTCAAAGTCTAAAACTACTTCATCTCCGTCTTGTACTGCACGGTCTTCTACTGTAATTGTTCTAGCGTTTTTCTTTTGTTCTTCTTCTAATTTAGCATCTACTTCTTTTGCTGTTACTCTAGTAGAAACCTTATCTACCTTTAACCCTTTATATTCACCAAGTGTTACTTCCGGTTTTAAAGCAACCTCTGCTGTAAAGATAAATGGTTTTCCTTTTTCTAATTGAACAACATCAATGCTTGGTTGTGAAACGATTGCCAATTCGCTTTCATCATATGCTTTTGCATATGCTTCCGGAATCAATGCATTTGCTGCATCTTCGTAGAAGATTTCTACTCCATACATTTTTTCAATCATTTGACGTGGAACTTTTCCTTTACGGAATCCAGGCACGCTGATGTGTTTTCTTTGTTTTAAATAAGCACCTTGAATTGCTTTTTCTAATTCTTCAGCAGAAACTTCGATTGTAAGTTTTGCCATGTTTTTTTCTAATTTTTCTACTTGTAAGCTCATTACTTTCTCCTCCTTATATATGCGAAAAGTCCGAAGACTTATCTTTACATGACGCTTATCGCTTAATTATATCATAGTTTTAAGAAAATATCTAGTCTTGTTTTGCATCTAAACTAAGGATTTTTACCAAAAATTGGGTGACTGCTGACTCTTCCAACTTGTACAATCCGTCTTCTCCTTTGACAATCTTGAAAACAATAGTCTGTTCTTTCCCAAATTCCATATTATCACAGGCTTCTTCCAACAATGCACAACAGTTTGTTAAATATTCTTCATTCATCTTAGCTTCAATCTCTTCGAAGGTTCCTCTGTACTCTATCTTATCATTCTTTGCTTTTATACGATCTATCTCACCTGCTGCTGAAGCCATAAACAGTTGAAGCACATTGGATGGTTGATAGGTTACAGGAACATGAAATTCATTATCACTAACCTTTTCCGCTTCCTGCACACTATATTTCATCTTATCAAATATTTTCTTACATAAATCAGTATATTTTTCTTCTAATTCCTTATTAATCTCTTTCCCTTGAAGAATTGTTTTTTTCACAAATGATTCTATGCCCGCCTCGTACTGTGCATACAGCGTTTCTTCCGTTGCTCCTTCCATGACTTCGGCTGCATATTCTACATCTCCTTTAAAGGTTTGGTCTAAAACAGCAGTTACATAACCTTGCGCATTGAATCCGCGAAACACACCAAGACACGCCAATGTTCCAAATACAATAAACAGCACAGCTGCCACGCTAATAACTACACTGAGCACTATATTTTTCTTTTTCTTCTCCATACTTCATCCCCTCTATTGATAATAAATAATTGATTTTCCTATTTCATTTGCTTTATCAGAGCCAATCAACACTTCAATTAAGCTCAAAGAAAACAGAATTGCCGTTCCCATTCCTCTGCTTGTAATGACAAACTCGTCTACAGCCACTGCATCTGTCACACATTCCGCACCAGTCAGTTGCTCCTCAAACCCTGGATATGACGTGGCTTTTCGTCCTTTTAAGAAACCATACTTTCCAAAAATACTTGGCGCTGCACAGATTGCCGCAAGGTATTTTTTTTCTCCATAAAATTTGTTCAACACTTCTTCTAGGCCCTTATGAGCACCAAGATTCAAGGTTCCCGGCATTCCACCTGGAAGAACCAGCATATCTTGTCCATCATAGTTCATTTCTTCAAATAATTTATCTGCTTGTACGTCAATACCGTGTGCGCCGTGAATGGTATATTTCCCTGTAATTGATACAGTCGTAACCTCCACACCGGCTCTTCGAAGCAGGTCCACTACGGTTAAACCCTCAATTTCTTCAAATCCGTCTGCAAGAAAAACACTTACTTTTTTCATACGAACTCCTCCTTTTACAACTCTTTTGATTGTAACAAAAGTATAGAGAAAATGCAAATCTGTTTACTTTTTTTGCATTTCATATTACTATAAGTATGTCTGGAGGATAAAAAAAATGGAAATTGAACGCAAATTTTTATTAAAAGAATTACCAAGTGATTTAGAAAAATATTCTGTGCGCCACTTAGAACAAGGATACCTTTGTACCGGTCCGGTGGTTCGCATCAGAAAGGATAATGACAAATACGAACTCACATATAAAGCAAAAGGTATGATGGTCCGCGAGGAATACAACCTTCCGCTCACGAAGGAGGCATATGAACATCTAAGAGGGAAAATTGATGGTAGATTAATTACCAAGAAACGTTATATGATTCCGTTTGAGAAATATACCATTGAATTAGACGTCTTCGAAGGCGACCTAGCTCCTCTCACACTTGCAGAAGTGGAATTTACTTCTGAAGAAGAGGCTAACGCCTTTGTTGCTCCTGATTGGTTTGCGGAGGATGTAACATTCAGCAAGTTGTATCATAATAGTTTTTTGAGTGGAATGTAAACATATCCATACGATACAAAAAGCAAGGCATTATTTTGTGCCTTGCTTTTTTGGAACAAACTCTATTTTTAAAAACATATCCATACCTTCCGCTAAACGTTGCAAAAGTTTGAGCGAGGGATTCCTTGTTCCTTTTTCCAGTTTACTAATATCCGACTGGTGAATTCCTGTACGTTTGGACAATTCTTCTTGTGTAAGATTGTTCGATGTTCTAGCATCTATTAAAGCCTTTATAACGTTCATCTCTGGCCTTATAGCCTCGTACTCTTT
>JAZSDK010000004.1:0-7765 GCA_045531155.1 Faecalimonas sp.
ATTTTATGGAAGAAAATCATATCACCGCCTATGATGAAGAGGCGCAAAGAGGACTTGTCCGCCATGTGCTCATCCGCTATGGATTCAAGACTAAGGAAATTATGGTTTGCTTAGTGCTAAATGGGGATAACTTACCGCACACCGAGAAACTTGTGGATAAGTTAGTGCAAATCGAAGGAATGACAAGCGTTACGTATAGCATCAATCGTGAAAACACGAATGTCATTATGGGCAAGGAGATTCGAGTGCTTTGGGGACAAAGCTACATCACAGATTATATAGGGGATGTGAAATATCAGATTTCGCCATTATCTTTCTATCAGGTAAATCCTGTTCAGACAGAAAAACTATACGGACTTGCACTTGACTATGCACAGCTTACAGGCGAAGAAACCGTGTGGGATTTGTATTGTGGCATCGGAACCATTTCCTTATTCCTCGCCCAAAAAGCAAAGAAGGTTTATGGTGTGGAGATTGTGCCGCAGGCCATAGATGATGCGAGAAATAACGCGAAGATAAATGGCATGGAAAATGTGGAGTTCTTCGTTGGCAAGGCAGAGGAAGTACTGCCGGAATATTATGCCGAGTATGAGCGTGAACATGGCACAAAGGCCTATGCAGATGTCATAGTTGTTGACCCACCGAGAAAAGGCTGCGATGAGACATTGCTCGATACCATGGTGAAAATGCAACCGAAACGGATCGTGTATGTGAGCTGTGACTCGGCGACACTTGCAAGAGATTTGAAGTATCTGTGTGAGAATGGATATGAGTTAAAGAAAGTGAAGCCGGTGGATCAGTTTCCAATGACGACCCATGTTGAGACGGTTGTATTAATGTCCAGGGTAACCATACCTACATTTACTTAAAAGAAGTTTGCGGGAGACCATCTTATATATGATTAAAAATGCCATGTACATATGCAGAAAATAATCTGATATGATACATGGCATTTATACGTATATAATTCTTAGTCTTATAGTAGAGTATGGTAATAGTAGATAGGCAGTGCACTCCAACCGTGGCAGAGACTGCCGGCATTATCGAAATCACTTTCACCAAGCTCTGTTTCCCATACAGTTGTGCTTCCGAATTCAATCATAGGCGTGTAAATCTTTTCAATGTCTTTCAATACAAGTGGTGCATAACGTTCTTTGTCAACCTTTAGACAAGCGTCGTATTTGAAACAAAGCATTGATAAAGAAACAGGAGTCATATCCTTGTCTGTAAATAATTTCTCACAAATCATAGTAGCTTCATTCCCTTTGACGGCACCACAAAGTACTGCAAGAGAGTTTCCTAACTGGCTATAAGCCTTGTGTTCTGGGTAGTCGTAGCAGAGTTCTGTGTTCGCATCATAGAAAGTGTTAAAAATAAGTTCATTTAACTTTTCTGCTTGTTGTTGATAAGCATTTTCAATACCTAAGTTATCAGCAATAAATCCCATGTTTTGCAAGGCAATGGATAAAAGTGAATTTAACAATACATCCGGTTTAGAACAGTCGAAATCCTCGCAATATGGTCCACTACCGTCTAGTCCATCACGCCATTCGTAGAAGTTCCAGTATGTAACGCCTGGGAATGGATACAACAATCCATCGGTCATTCGAGAGGTAAAGGTATCCAGAATGGATTCTAATTTCGGGTAGATTTCACGCAAGAATGCAATATCCTTACTATACTGAAGATATTCCCGACAGGCAGTAATGTAATGTAGTGAAAATGATGGAATCACAAGGTCTAACTGCATAGGGTAGCAGATAGAGAGAAATCCATCTTCACGATTATCTTTGGAAATCAGTTCTAAATTTGCACGTGGGAAATCATATTCTCCAAATGCATAATATCCACAAAGCATTTGATTGCGGCTATCCATTGCATATAAAGCTTGTTCTCGCCAAGGACAGTCCTCATAGTGCTCATGCATACACAAGTGCAAGGTCTCTACGCACATGTCATATATTTTATTTTGTTTTTCATCCAAAATAGGTCTTTCCTTTTCTTCCAAGACATACATAGTAGGAGCAATTGCAATCTTGTTGATGACTACCGGTTGTTCCGAATGAACTTCTAGATAGCGGCATCCAAATCTGCGAAATGGATTCAAGAATGTATTTGTTCCAGCTCTTAAAACAAAACTCGCACTAAAATCCCTAATCCCAATTTTTTGTCGTACGCAACCGTCAAGCAAATGTTCTCCGTACGAAATCAAAAGCTCCTGTTCACAAGGAGAAGTAATCGAAAAAGACAGAAAACCAACCTGCTCGCATCCTAAATCATAGATTACATCTGTGTCTGATAATTCTTTGCACTTTGTTCCAACTACATCCGGCAATAAAGTCAGTTTGTCACAAGGACGTTTGCGAAGCGGAAGAGACTGATTAACAACTACTGATGGAGTAAAACCAATCAGTTCGCCAGTCATCCAATTGTCTTCTTTTGTCAAGTCATAACCATATCCCAAACCGATTTGCGGAGTCAGTATATGCATTTTGTGATTCATATAGGAAGGGCTTTTGCGAGACAAGGTCTGCTCATCGCTCTTACACAAGATGTCATCGTTACATAATACATGATACATGAGTCCTGCGTTCCCCAGATAGTAAGTAGAGAAAGAGGAAATACCATAATACCATACGATGATAGCAATTCGATTCATGCCTACCTGACAGAATGGAGTAATGTCAACCACGTCATATACCTTATCATAAGGAAAATCAGCATATTGCCCCCAAGCGGCTAATTCCCCGTTGATATATGCTGCATAATTACTGTCGGCTGAGATTCGTAATGTAACGGTTCCAGACTCATAAGTAAAAAAATCTACAAATTCACCATATTCATCCTCTTTTGGATTTGAATTACTCCAAATCCAGAACGTGTCTTTGCCTAAATTGTTCATAAAATGAAAAACCTCCGATTTTCTTTGAATTTTATATTCTAAAGGGTATTCGAAATTATAGCATGACAATGTATTTATTGTAAATAAAAACTTTGGTTCAGAAGATACAAAATGGGGATGACTTCCATTTCTAACCATCATTTTTTGAGGCACTTACCGTTTATTTTATCTCTTGGACATAAAAGTCTTGAATCATAGACATAAAAATGATATAATGTTAATTCAGAGAAATAGCATATAAGAATGGATGAAATTTTGTGAAGATAGATATGCATACACATGTTCTGCCAGGGGTAGATCATGGAGCAGTAGATTGGGATATGTCTCTTCAAATGCTGGTGAAAAGTGCTGAGTGTGGAGTGGAAGCAGTCATTGCAACACCACACTATCTGCCATGGAAAGATGGGATGACAGCAGAGGTTATCTGTGAACTTTGCGAGGAAGCAAAAAGGAGACTGCAAAAAGAATATGGAATTTCGATGGATATCTATCCTGGAAATGAAATTTATTACAGTTCAGAGGCAGTGGAACTGTTAAAAGCAGGAAAAGTGCTTACTCTTGCCGGGACTCAGTATGTATTGATTGAATTTCAGCAGGAAGTGTCCTACCAGATGCTTTGCAAGGCTGCAAGAGATTTGCGGTTCCATGGTTACATACCGATATTTGCCCATATAGAGAGGTATTTCTGTTTGGATAATATTAAAAAAATAATGGAATTGAAAGAAATGGGCGGGTTATTACAAGTAAATGTCGGCTCGTTTCAAGGCGGTCTGTTTGATGCTAGAAGTCGGAAGGCTAAAACATGGTTGAAAAAAGGTATCATTGATTTTGTGGCTTCGGATATGCATGATATGAAAGAGCGGCCTCCAATGTCGAATGATAGATTAGAATGGCTTCAAAAGAAACTAGAATTACAATATCAAGAAAGGCTTTTATACGGCAATGCACAGAGCATATTGGCTAGTGTGAAAGTGTAAGAAAGGAAAAGGGAATGGAAAATAACAAAACATTTGAAGAAGAAATTGATTTAGTGTGGCTTGCGTATGCATTGCTCAGAAGAATTTGGATGATTCTTATCGCGGCTGTCGTTACAGCATGTCTGGTTGCCGGATATACATTTTTTAAAATCGAACCTACATATTCATCAACGTCAACCATGTTGGTATTGACCAAAGAAACTACATTAACATCTTTGACAGATTTACAGATTGGAAGCACACTTACAAAGGACTATTCTGTATTGATTACCAGCCGACCAGTATTGGAAGGTGTGATTGAAAATCTTGGTTTAAAGATGGGATATAAGGCTTTAAAAGGACGAATCTCTGTGGATAACCCAGAAGATACACGTTTACTTTTCATTACTGTAACAATGAATGATGCTAGGCAGGCAAAAGCGGTTGTTGACGAATTGTCAATTGTGGCTTCTGAATTTATCGGAGATAAGATGGAAGTTACACCGCCTAAGATTATTGAACAAGGTGAAATCGGAAGCAAAAATGGTCCAAGTATTACAAAGAATGCAATGGTAGGATTTTTAGCTGGCGCATTCTTGGTATGTGTAATCATTGTCGTACTTGAACTTTTAAATGATACAATTCAGAAGGAAGACGATATTGAAAGATATTTAGGCATTCCTACATTAGCAGTGATTCCTGAAAAGACAAATGCTCAAAAAAAGGGAAAATCAGTTGATGGAACAAAAAAAATAAATTTAAAAGGAAAGGCGAAGTAGGACATGGCATATAAAAATATTACATTAACAGACAGTAATCCTGGAAATTATTTTTACGAAGAGGCCATGAAAACCTTGCGTACAAATGTACAATTTTCAGGAAAGAATAATAAGGTTATTTTGTTGACGAGTGGACATGGAAATGAAGGAAAGAGTGATATTAGTTTCAACCTGGCTGTTGAGCTTGGTAAAGCCGGTAAGAAGGTTCTTTTGATTGATGCTGATATCCGTAAATCCGTTTATAAAGAGCGTTACAACATCCAAGAAGAAACAAAGGGTCTTTCACAATACCTTAGCGGACAAGTTGAGCAAATTGATGAAGTGGTTTGTAAGACCAATTATGAAAATGTATATATGATTTTGGCAGGACCATATGCTCCAAACCCTACAGAAATGTTAGGGGATGAATTGTTTGGTCAATTGCTTAAAGCAGCAAGACAAGTATTCCAGTATGTGATTATAGATACGCCACCGCTTGGTATTGTAGTTGATGCAGCGGTTATTGGTCAATATTGTGATGGGGCAATCATCGTGGTTGAAAAGGATGCAACAAGCTACCGTCTTTGCCAGAAGGTAAAAGCTCAATTAGAAAAGAGTGGTTGCAAGATTCTTGGAGCAGTACTGAATAAGGCAGCTACAAAGGGTGTTAGCTATTATGGTAAAAAATATGCTGGCAAATATGGTAAATATGGCACATATGGAAGCAGCTACCTAAAGTCAAGCGAGAAATAATGAATGATGAATAGGATGAAAAAAAAGATTTTTATCATCGCAGGTTTTATTGTTTTGATTCTAGGTGTTCTTATCTTCCTATATCTTCGAGATAAAGATGACACTTATTCCACGGATTATAATGAGAGTGGACGTGAAGATGTTGTCGTATATGATGGAAAAGAATATCAATACAATGAACATTTAAGCAATTACTTGTTTATGGGAATTGATACAAGAGAACAAGAAGAAAATAGTCTGGTTCGTGGAGAAAACGGGCGTGCGGATGCAATCTATTTGTTATCCTACGATAGAGTAAAAAAGACTGCAAAAGCATATGCCATTCCACGTGATACAGTGGCCAGCGTTCACGCTTATTCAATGGATGGTACTGATTTGGGGCTTATCGAAGAACACATTAATATGCAATATGTGTATGGTGATGGGAAAGAGGAAAGCTGCCGATTAATGAAAGAGGCAGTTTCTAATCTGATGTATGGTATTCCGATTCAAGGCTATCTTGCACTGAATATGGATGGTATTCCGGTAGCTGTTGGCGCATTGAAAAGTGTAGAAGTGGTTGTACCGAATGCTTCTTTAGAAAATGTGGATTCAAAATATAAAGAGGGTTCAAAGGTTACAATTACAAAAGAAAATGCAGAATTATTTGTTAGATATAGAGATACGAATATTGCACAGAGTGCAATTGCAAGAATGGAACGCCAGAAAGTGTTTATGGAAGCTTTCATGGAGACTGCAAGGATGAAGGCAACTAATGATGCAGCGTTGGTTTTGAATATGTATGATGCTTTGAAGCCGTACATGGTTACCAACATGGGAACAGACTTGTTTGTGCAATTATTAGATGCAAGCTATGAATCTGATGATAAAATTCAGGATGTTCCGGGAGAAAAGGTTGACGGAAATGAATTTGACGAGTATCATATAAATGAGGAACAATTATATGAACTCGTACTTCAACAGTTTTATAAAGAAGTGCAGGGTGATTAGTCGTGAAAAAGAAGATTGTGCTTGGAATAGGCATTCTCATAATTCTTGCGGGAATTGTTTTGGGATGTATTGGGTTATACAAACATATGTCTGAAAAACATGCAGGGAAGGTTTATGAAGATATTAAGGTTGAACATGATGTAGAGCCGTTGATGGATCTTCCTCAACTGGAGATTGAAAAGATAGAGAATCCGATAAATTTTTCCAGTCTTACAGCGCAGTATCCGGATGTCTATGCATGGATTACAATTCCAGGTACAAGGATTGATTATCCGATTGTGCAGCATCCCAGCGATAATGGTTATTATCTGAACCACACTGTGGATGGACGTAAGCGCATAGAGGGAGCAATCTATACGGAAAATTATAACAGTAAAGATTTTTCAGATCCGAATACTTTGATATATGGTCATAACATGAAAAATGGTTCCATGTTTAAAGGCTTACATAAATATAAAGACAGAAAATTTATGGAAGAGCATGATGAAATTCTTGTTTATCAGGATGGCAGAGTGTTGAAATACAAGATTTTTGCAGCTTATGTATATGACAGCAGACACTTGATGATGAGCTTTGACTTCCAAGATAAAAATATTTTTGATTATTATCTCAATTCTGTTTTGACAAAAAAGGATATGAGTAGTAATATAAATACAACAGTAGAAGTTACGGCAGAGGATAAGATTATTACATTATCAACATGTAATAATAATGATGCGCAGAGATATCTAGTACAGGCAGTACTATTATCTATACAAGAATAAGAAAGGAAAGAGGTTGACATGAAAAAGAGAGTTTTAGCAGGAATTATGATGGCAGCTATGATGGTAGTTTCTGTAATGAGCGTTTCAGCAGCAGGAAGCAAGACAAATGAAGTCGATGTTAAAGACAACGCAGCTGGTTACACAGTTGAAGCGGAAGCTGATACATTTAAAGACTTAGATGCAGAAGCTCAAACTGCAATCAAGGATTTGAATGATGGTAAGATTTCAGATTCTATCGTAGCAGATATCGCGGATATCAAAACAACATTATCTGGTAAAAAGTTGGTTTGCTCTGTATTCGATTTGGAACCATACGGAAAACATGAACAATGTGACAAAGATGGTTTCCATACCGTTAAGTTGAACGTTCCAGCACTTAAAAACTGCGATCCTAAGTCAGTTGTAGTTCTTCACTATAGTGAGAAGAATGCCAAATGGGAAACTGTAGAGATACTTAAGATCGATGGAACAACAATAACAGGTAAATTCTATGACTTATCTCCAGTTGCTATCTATGCAAAAGTGACAACTGGTGGTGCAGCAGGTACATCTCCATCAACAGTTGGTACATCTTCAACATGGATGCTTTTGGCAGCAGTAGCAGTAGTTGCACTTGGTGCAGGTGTTGTTGCAACTCAAAAG
>JAZSDK010000104.1:0-16230 GCA_045531155.1 Faecalimonas sp.
AGCATACCGATAATTGCCGGTGTTAACACCTTGCCCAGATATTGTATCGTCTTTGGTATCTCTTTCCCCTTCGGAAAAATGAGGAAGGGAGTTACACGCGTTGCAAATGTAGTAAGCGCAACCAGTAAAATAATCAGAAAAGATGTTCCCGCACTTAATGGCATAACTCGTCCTCCTTATCCAATTTCTTTCTTCCAATAAAAAGCAATGCAACAATTGCCAGCATCGCCGGCAGTACAAAACTGCTTGCCCCAAATATCGTGAGTGCAACAATCGCCACTACCACTCCAATCATCTCTGGAATTCGGTTTTTTCTGTCCATCCACTGCTCTACAAAAATCACAACAAAAAGAGCAGTCATGGCAAAATCAATTCCCTCCGAATTGATTGGAAGAACCGTTCCTGCAATAGCACCTATGGCTGAGCCAAGCACCCAATAGGATTGATTCATAATTGAGATTGCAAAGAGAAATTTATCCTCTTCCACATCCTCCGGTACATTGGTCGTACAGAGCAGAGAATACGTCTCATCTGTCAAACCAAAGATCATATACCAGCGTTTCTTACCCATTTTATTGAATTTTTCCAGAAGCGATATCCCATAAAAAATATGTCTGACATTTACCATGAATGTCAGGAAAATCACTTGCAAAAATGAAAATCCCGGCACGAAAAAGTTCACCGCCAGATACTGACCAGAACCTGCATACACCAAGAGACTCATCAGTATCGCCCAAAGAAATGAATATCCTTTTTCCGCGTACATTACTCCGAAAGCAATTCCGATAAAGAGATATCCGGTCAAAACTGGGATTGTATATGGGAATGCTTTTCGAAATGCTTTTTTATATCCTGTCATATTGTTTCCTCTCATTACAAAAGAGAGTCCGCTTGCGAACTCTCAAATAACACATCTAGGCGGATTCGAACCGCCGCACCCGCCTCCGGAGGGCGGTGCTCTATCCCCTGAGCTATAGGTGTATTTGTCTTAAAAAGACCTTGTATATCGTAACATATTTAAATTTAAATGTAAAGAAATTGATTTTCTAGTTGCTTTTTAAAATATGATGCGCTATAATCAAAAAACCATAATATTTATCAGTTCACTTTTCATGACAAATCAGTCATTATCCAGCCATTTATAATTTATTAGTAATTCATCCACTCACGAAAGGAGTATTTATGAATTATCAACAATTTGTTATGGCACTCAAAGAAAAAGTGGCCTCTAAACTTGGGCAAAATGTGGATGTCCAAATCCACACAGCCCTCAAAAATAATGGTTATGAGCGTGTTGGCCTAACCATTTCCGAAAAACACATCAACCTGTCCCCTACCATTTACTTAGAAGAATACTTCAAACATTTTGAAGAAGATGATTCTATCGATGATATTGCAGAAAGTATTTTGCATGTATATCACGAAATTAGATTCGAACATTCATGGCAGGTACATACCATTTCAAACTTTGAAAATATGAAAGAAAAAATCGTTTACAAAATCATCCATGCACCCCAAAATCAAGTTCTTCTTCAAATCCTTCCATCTATTGCATATCTAGATTTTGCAATTGTCTTTTATATCCTGTTTGAAATCGATGAAAAGGGAACCGCAACCATACCTGTTACTGGAGATTTAATTCAAGTCTGGGAGACAACACTAGAAGAAATTCACGAACTAGCAAAACAGAACACACCAAAACTACTTCCTGCAGTTTTTAAGCCAATGCGTATTGTCATTGAAGAACTGCTGGGAAATCCATGCAACAACCTCATACAGTCGGATGACATTATGTTTGTATTAACCAATTCCCTGCGAAGTTTTGGGGCTGTATGCATTCTATATGAAGACGTTTTATTTCACATCGGAAATTTATTAAGGGAAAACTATTATATTCTTCCTAGCAGCATTCATGAGGTTATTATTATTCCTGAAAGCCAGGCTCCATGTAAAGAAACGCTAAACGAAATGATTGTAGAGATAAATGAATCGCAGGTCGAGATAGAAGATGTTCTGTCAGACCATGTATATTACTATAATCGTGAAGAAAAAGAATTATTACAACATTAGCAAATATTTATTTAAAAAGGCGTATGACTCTAAAATCATACGCCTCATTTTGTATCTTATTGTTCTTTTGCTCTACCTAAGTATTCACCTGTTCTTGTATCGATTTGGATCATTTCTCCTTCTTCGATAAAGATTGGAACCATAACAACCGCACCTGTTTCAACTGTAGCTGGTTTTGTTACGTTAGTAGCCGTGTTACCTTTTACACCTGGTTCTGTTTCAGTAATTGTTAAATTAACAAAATTCGGTGCTTCTACACTGAATGCTTTCCCCTGAAAAAATTGAATTGTAACTTCATCATTCTCTCTAACATATTTGATTGCAGTTTCTACATCTTCATAAGTAAGTGGAATCTGATCATATGTCTCTGGGTCCATGAAATAATAAAGTTCACCATCATTATATAAGTACTGCATTTTCTTCTTTTCGATGTGAGCCTTTGGAAATCTATCATTTGGATTAAATGCTTCTTCTCTTGTAGCTCCAGTTAAAATGTTTTTATATTTCGTTCTTACAAAGGCAGCACCTTTACCTGGTTTTACATGTTGGAATTCAAGAATTACATGTGGTTGTCCATTAATTTCAAATGTAATACCGTTTCTAAAATCACTTGCGCTAATCATATTTGTCCTCCTTGTTTATCTCTGCACTATGTCCATTCTCTGCAGAGCATACCTATAGAATTAATTTTATACTAAATTATTTACTTTTTCAAGCCCTTTTTTTAGTTTCTCTACATTGATTTGCCCCGGTGCAGACGTTTTCTTTAACGCTCCAAATGTAATAGCCGAACCAAACAACTGCCCCTCCAGTCTGCTGATAATTCCTATTTCAGACATAGACATGGTGACAACAGGATGCTGTGCATATTCTGACACCATCTCTTTCGTTGCATCCATTAAGGTCGCTACATCACTCTGTTTTTGTGGCATAACTGCCATTTTAAGAATATCAGCACCAATATCTTGCATATGGCATAATCTTCGGATTATTTCTTCTTTTGATGGCGTCTTTTCAAAATCGTGATTAGAGCCGACTACAACTACACCCTTCTCATGCAAATCACAAATCAATTGAGCAATATCATCGTCAAAAAACGCCTCGATATCTATCATATCAACATCAGAAGTTGCAGCCATGGTAAGCAACAATTCTCTGTACTGTGCAGGCTCAATCTTTTTCTCTCCGCCTTCCGCTTTTGTGCGAAACGTAAATAGCAATGGCAGTTTTCCTAATATTCTCCGGAGTTCTGCTACTACTTCTACGACTTTTTCAAGGTCAAACACGGATTCAAACCAATCCGCTCTCCACTCAACCATATCCGCCGATGAGTTTACGATTTCCTTTGCCATCTTTAGAATTTCGGCTTTTCTATTTTCAACAATCGGAACACATATCTTCGGCATCCCTTCACCGATTACCAGTTCTCTTATTCTGATTGAGTTCACATTCAGTTCCCCCATTTCTTTTTTCTTAATCATAAAGCAATCTCTTGTATATTTCAACCATTCCCTTGACATTTTTACTCCTTCGCTTTAAAGTTAAGAAGTAATTGGTAAGTAAAGGAGATTTCAAATATGAAGGAAATTACCGGTCATACGGTACTCACCGGACTTCTAGGAAGTCCTGTTTCACATAGCATATCACCGATGATGCATAATGAAGCATTCAAACAATTGAATTTAGATTATGTTTACCTTGCATTTGATGTAGGCGTAGAAGGTATGGAAGCTGCTGTAAATGGGCTTCGTACACTCAACGTTCGCGGTTTCAATGTAACAATGCCTGGCAAAAATATCATGCCAACACTTTGTGACAAGTTGACTTCTGCCGCTGAAATTTGCGGGGCTGTAAATACAGTTGTAAATGACAATGGGATTCTAACCGGATATACAACTGATGGAACCGGTTACTTGCGTGCAGTCCAAGATGCCGGTCATAACATCCTTGGCAAGAAAATCACTATGCTGGGTGCCGGTGGCGCATCAACTGCTATTTTCGTGCAGGCTGCCCTTGACGGAGTATCTGAGATTTCCATATTCAACAATCGTAGCAAGAATTTTGTGCGTGCGCAAGCCATTATCAACAAGCTTCGCGAGCATACATCTTGCAAAGTAAATTTATTCGACTATGAAGACAAAGCAATCCTAAGACGTGAAATTGGAGAAAGTTCCATTCTAGTAAACGGAACATCTGTGGGCATGGCGCCAAATACAGACTCCTCTATTATCACAGATACGACAATGTTCCACAAAGATTTGATTGTGTCAGACATTATCTATAATCCTCGTGAAACCAAACTTATGAAACTGGCAAAAGAAGCCGGATGCCAGACCTTTAATGGTTTATATATGCTCCTGTATCAAGGTGCAGAAGCATTCAAACTCTGGACAGGACAAGATATGCCAATCGATATCATTAAAGAAAAATATTTTCCTGAATAAGAGTTCAAAAAAATCCGTCTACCCTATAGGTAAGACGGATTTCCCAATTCCGGATTACTTTTTTCGTTTCGACTTTTTATAAAAATGTAAAACGATTTTCTCTAACTTCCTTTTAAACACAATCTGAATTTCTTCCTTTGGATGAATTGGTTTTACAAGAATATTCCTGATTCCCGCACGTTTTGCCCCCCATACATCTGTGAATAACTGATCCCCAATAAAAATGGTATTGGTTTTATCTGTTCCCATAAGTTTCATGGCCTTCTCATAATTTTTTGTAGACGGCTTATGTGCATCAAAAATATAATAAACATGAACATCTTCATTAAACATCTTGACTCTTGGTTCTTGATTATTCGAGAGCAAACAGCAATCAAACCCAATTAATTTCAATCTCATAAATAAATTTTTAGCGCGCTCATCTGCCGGTGCACCATGCATAACTAGTGTATTGTCAATATCGAAAATTAAACCTCGATATCCTTCTTCATATAATTTTTCAAATGGTATGATATATGTTGAAGCAACATATTCATCCGGGAAAAATGTTTCAAACATGCTCTATACTCCTGTCTTTTCTACTTTTTCAATAATTTCCTTGCAGATTATATCTGCGCTCTTTCCATCCGTATCAACAACAAAATCGGCAGCACCTTCATATTTAGGGCATCTTGTTTCCATCATCTCACGAATAAATTGTACATTTTTATTTCCACGAAGAAGTGGCCTGTTGTCATCATCCTTAATGCGTTCTAAAATCGTTTCCGGTTTCGCATTTAAAAGCACAACCTGTCCACATTTCTTCATTGCCTGCACATTCTCCTCCCGGAGCACAACGCCTCCGCCACAGGAAACAACCTTATTCTGTTCTCCTTGTATTTCAATTAAGAGATTTGTTTCAAAATCACGGAAATACTGTTCCCCTTTTTGTGCAAAGATATCAGGAATGGACATTCCTTCACGTTCCACAATTAGTTGATCCATATCTATCATTTTCATTCCATAATTCCTCGCCAAGCACGAGGCAACCGTACTCTTCCCAGAGCCCATGAAACCGATTAAAAAGACATTTTTCATGTCAGCTTTCCTCCAGTACTATCTTTACATCTTGTTTAAACTGTTCCCAGGCCTTTTCATCATCCACAAAATACTTCGGACATATCTTACCTGTAATATCATAATGCCTAATGATATCCTCTTCTGTCAAGTTAAATTTCTCGCAAAGCCATGCGGTCAAATCAACCATAGATTGATAAGTTGCTTCTGTGTATGTGCCATCGTTTGTTTTGTGACAGGTTTCAATAGAAACTGTATCCGAATTGCGGTGATTGGAGGCATAGGCAATTTCCCATGTTGGAACACATTGAAGGATCTCCCCCTCTAAGCCAATAATAAAATGACTGCTGGCCTTTGTCTTTTTTACATCCTTTAGATTTTCAAAATAACTTCGATTCTGTTTTGCTGTAGTTCCAGGATTGGCAGTATAATGAATCACGATATTATTGATTTTATCACTTCGAGTTCCCGGTCTTGAATATGGATTGATTGTCAACAGCTGCACATCTATTTCGGGTTGTGATACATGCATGCTTGACGCATCCTGCTCTGCGTATTTATTACTGAATGGACCAACTTCAAAAAATTTCATTCCAACAAGCACTACCATTAATGTAATAAGTATAAACATCCCCATTCTGGTATAGAGTTTCACACGTCTTCTGAATTTTGTTTTCCTTCTTTGCCTGCGTTTTTGTACCATTATAATCCCCTCTTTTGTTACGTTTTCTTCATTATATCACGATAACAAAGTTATGGTGTAAATACTTCCTTAGAAATTTCTTATATCTTTTTTAACTTCTTGTCTATATAAGAATGAGGCATGTTATAAAACACGCCTCATTAATATTATCATATTATGCTTGGTCTACACTGTAGTTTGGAGCTTCTTTTGTAATGTGAATGTCATGTGGATGACTTTCTTTTAATGAAGCGGCTGAAATTTTAACAAATCTTCCTTTTTCCTTCAATTCTTCAATAGTTGGAGTACCGCAGTAACCCATACCGGAACGAAGTCCACCGAGCAACTGGAACACAGTATCTTCTACTAAACCTTTATATGCCACACGACCTTCTACACCTTCTGGAACCAATTTCTTTGCATCAGCTTGGAAGTAACGGTCTTTGCTTCCATTTTCCATGGCTGCAATAGAACCCATACCACGGTATACTTTATATTTTCTTCCTTGGAACAATTCAAAGTTTCCTGGACTTTCGTCACAACCTGCAAAGATACTACCCATCATACATACGTTAGCACCTGCAGCAATTGCCTTTGTCATATCTCCAGAATACTTGATACCTCCATCTGCGATAATTGGAATACCATATTCTTTTGCAACTGCATAACAATCCATAACAGCTGTAATCTGAGGTACACCAATACCCGCTACAACACGTGTCGTACAGATAGAACCAGGTCCAATACCAACTTTAACCGCATCTACACCTGCTTCAATTAATGCTCTTGTTGCCTCACCTGTTGCAACGTTACCTGCAATTACTTGAAGATCTGGATATTTTTCTTTTACCATCTCCACTGTACGAATAACATTTGCAGAATGACCATGTGCAGAGTCCATGACAACAACATCTACCTTCGCTTTTACAAGTGCATCCACACGGTCTAATACGTTAGCTGTAATACCAACTGCCGCACCGCAAAGAAGACGTCCTTGTGCATCTTTTGCTGAGTTTGGATATTTAATTTGTTTTTCGATATCCTTAATTGTAATTAAGCCTTTTAAGTTGAAATCTTTATCAACGATAGGTAATTTCTCTTTTCTAGCTTTTGCGAGAATAGACTTGGCTTCTTCCAATGTTGTTCCTTCAAGTGCTGTAATCAACCCTTCTGAAGTCATAGATTCCTTAATCTTTTTAGAGAAATCTTCTTCGAATTTTAAATCACGGTTTGTAATGATACCAACCAGTTTCTTTCCTTCTGTGATAGGCACTCCTGAAATACGGAATTTTGCCATCAATTCATTGGCATCCTGTAATGTATGCTCCGGCGATAATGAGAATGGGTCTGTAATAACTCCATTTTCTGAACGTTTTACCTTATCTACCTCTTCTGCTTGAGCCTCAATTGACATGTTTTTATGAATAATACCAATTCCACCCTGACGAGCCATTGCAATAGCCATACGATGCTCTGTAACCGTATCCATACCCGCACTCATCATTGGGATATTTAATCGAATTGTCTTAGTTAAATTAGTAGATAAATCTACTTGGTTCGGAATTACTTCTGAATAAGCAGGTACCAAAAGTACGTCATCAAATGTAATGCCATCTCCAATAATTGTTCCCATGTTTTCTCTTCCTCGCTTTCTTTTTTTCGTTGGTTTATAGTGTCATATCTTACTAAAAAGTTTGTCCAATGTCAAGCCTAAAAAATAACTTTTCGTGGTGCCGTATCTCTGAGATTATTTAATAACGTTTCATTAGGCTCAATAATAACTTTGACCTTTTGTCCTTTATACAATGTCACCATTGTGTAGGTTTTGTGCTCCGGAAATTTAGAGGAAAAATCTAAAGTCTTCTCGACCTGATGATATTTCAAATCTCCATGGTCAGATGGTGCTATAAGCTCCATATCCTCTTTAACATTGGTGGTAAATACTTCCTTGCGAAACTGCTTATTCATAATCTTTGCAATATCAAGTTCACCGCCAAAATAGGTGTACTCATATTCAACATCCATTCTTCGCAGCACATAATAATCTACAATTACAAGCACTACAAAAAGAACCATAAATATTATATTTCCACTAAGTAATAACGACAGGGCTGTCAATGCAATCAAACCGACCTTAATCGCCGTATCCTTCGCTGTCGTTTTTCTCTTTATTAATTGCTCTGTCATGTATTCGCTCATTCGAAACCTCCGTCCAAATATGTATTTTATTTATTGTAACATATTATGAGGTTTCTTAACA
The DNA here is from genome assembly GCA_045531155.1 of Faecalimonas sp. Classification (GTDB taxonomy): domain Bacteria; phylum Bacillota; class Clostridia; order Lachnospirales; family Lachnospiraceae; genus Faecalimonas. The sequence goes on from JAZSDK010000104.1 coordinate 8,513, forward strand.
ACACCTAGTTCATGAATATTTTATAAAAAAGGAACCCCTTTGGGAGTTCCTTTATATTTGGAAAATTACATCATACCCATTCCGCCACCTGCTGGCATAGCCGGTGTTTCTTCTTTGATGTTTGCCACTACTGATTCTGTTGTCAATAATGTAGATGCTACGCTGGTTGCATTTTGAAGCGCACTTCTTGTGACCTTAGCTGGATCAAGAATTCCTGCTTTTACCATATCCACATATTCTTCTTTATATGCGTCAAAACCAATGCCCGGTTCTTGTTCTCTAACCTTGTTAATAATAACTGCGCCCTCTAAACCAGCATTTGCAGTGATGTGATAAAGTGGTGCTTCCAAAGCTTTTAAGATAATCTTCACGCCAGTCTTTTCATCACCTTCTAATTCATCTGCCAATTTTGCAACTTCTTTAGATGCATGAATGTAAGCAGAACCGCCACCTGCTACGATTCCTTCTTCTACTGCCGCCTTAGCTGCAGATAATGCATCCTCCATACGAAGTTTTGCTTCTTTCATTTCTGTTTCTGTAGCAGCACCAACACGGATTACTGCAACACCACCTGCCAACTTAGCAAGTCTTTCCTGTAATTTTTCTCTGTCAAATTCTGAAGTTGTTTCTTCGATTTGTGCTTTAATCTGTGCCACACGTCCTGCAATTCTTGCCTTGTCACCCATACCGTCAACAATGACTGTGTTTTCTTTCTGTACTTTTACAGATTTTGCACGTCCAAGCATATCAAGTGTTGCTTCTTTTAAGTCTAAACCAACTTCTTCAGAAATCACCTGACCGCCTGTCAAGATAGCAATATCTTCTAACATTGCTTTTCTTCTATCACCATATCCTGGTGCTTTTACTGCAACCACATTGAAGGTTCCACGTAATTTGTTCACGATTAATGTTGTAAGAGCTTCTCCTTCGATATCCTCTGCAATAATCAATAATCTAGAGCCTGATTGTACAATCTGCTCTAATATCGGAAGCAAATCTTGGATATTAGTAATTTTCTTGTCTGTGATTAAGATATATGGATTATCTAATACTGCTTCCATTTTTTCCATATCCGTTGCCATGTAAGCAGAAATATATCCGCGGTCAAATTGCATACCTTCCACCAAATCTAATTCTGTTTTCATGGTCTTAGATTCTTCGATTGTAATAACACCGTCATTAGAAACTTTTTCCATTGCATCAGCAACCATTTCACCTACTTCTGCATCTCCTGCTGAAATAGCGGCAACATTTGCAATTCTCTCTTTGCTTTCCACTTTGCTGCTCATAGCTGCAATCGCATCTACTGCTACCTCTGTAGCCTTCTTCATACCTTTACGAAGTACAATTGGATTAGCTCCTGCTGCAAGGTTTTTCATTCCTTCTTGAACCATAGCCTGTGCAAGCACAGTCGCTGTTGTCGTTCCGTCACCAGCCACATCATTTGTCTTTGCTGCAACCTCACGAATCAGTTGTGCACCCATGTTTTCAAATGCATCTTCTAATTCAATCTCTTTTGCAATAGTTACACCATCGTTTGTAATCAGCGGTGCACCAAATTGTTTATCTAATACTACATTTCTTCCTTTTGGTCCAATTGTTACTCTTACTGTATTCGCTAATTTATTAACACCAGCCTCTAATGCTTCTCTAGCTTCTGCGCCGTATTTAATTTCCTTTGCCATAATAATCTGCCTCCTAATTATTTAATCACAGCTAAAATATCGTTTTGTTTTACAACGAGATATTCTGTTCCATCAAGTTCTACTTCTGTTCCTGCATACTTGGAATAAATTACCTTGTCGCCAACTTCCACTAGCATGGTCACTTCTTTTCCGTCAACCATTCCGCCCGGTCCTACTGCAACAACCTCTGCTTGCTGTGGCTTTTCTTTTGTTTGCCCTGGTAAAACAATTCCTGATTTCGTTGTTTCTTCCACTTCTACTTGTTTTAAAACAACTCTGTCTCCTAATGGTACTAATTTCATATCTATTGCCTCCTTAATTTAATTTGTAACTGTTCAGAGCCAAGCAAAATTTTATAAAACAAGCGTGAAATGCTTGCATTTTTAAGCATGTTTTTAAAATTTTATTTGGCGGATACGCCACACCGAGGAAAAACAAAGTTTTTTCGAGGTTGGTTCTGAACAGTTACTTTAATTTTACACATTTATTAGCACTCTCTTTGTTCGAGTGCTAAATTCAATCTAGTAATAAAATATCACTCTGTCATTTGTTTGTCAACTAACTTTATATTATTTTTATAAAAACCGTTTTCAATCTCGAATTTTATTACTTTTTTATTCCCTTGACAGTATCTTTCTTTGATTCTTCCGGTACACTCCAAAACGGATGTTCCTGACTGAAGCTTACACTCATAAATTGCGTCTAAGGAAAACATCGCCAAATCAGACGCACCTACTTCAAAGTAGAGACTTTCTCTTCTACTGTCATATCTTAACAATTCACAGACAAAGGTTTGTTCGTCTAATTTCGCACCTGTACAAAGTGCCTTTTTCATTTTTATTTCTACACGATCGACTTTCTTCATTTGTTCTACCCTTTCCTACTCAAAAAGGGAACCATTACTGATCCCCTTTATCTCTTGTTTCGTTTCTTAATGGCAGCCAACTCTTCAAAGATGACATCGTTCACAACTTTAATATAAGTTCCTTTCATTCCTGATGAACGCGATTCTATTACGCCTGCACTTTCAAATTTGCGAAGCGCATTGACAATCACTGAACGTGTAATGCCAACACGGTCAGCAATCTTACTTGCAACTAAGATACCTTCTTTTCCTTCTAATTCATCGAATATGTGAATAATTGCCTCCAATTCAGAAAATGACAACGTCCCAATTGCTGATTGAACAATCTGTTCCTTACGGATTTCCTCTGCACTTTCTTCATTTACAGACCGAAGCATTTCAAGTCCTACAACCGTCGTTCCGTACTCACTCAGAATAATATCATCGATTTCATATGCTTCTTCTTTCTTATACATAAACAAGGTACCTAATCGTTCTCCTGCAATATCAATTGGAGTTACAATTGCCTGATATCCCTTTGCTACCTCCGGTGAAAAGCCAAGTGTCTGAAGATTTACATTTTCTTTGGTAGATAAAACATTAAGCATTCTTTCATTTAACATCTTGTCAACAAGACTACCTACTTTGTTTTCAATCAATTCTTGTATCAGTTCTACACCTGCACAGTGTCCTACTCCAAGAATTTTTCCTTTTTTACTAACAACAAGCACATTTGATTCCATGATTTCAGTCAACACATCACAGATATCATTAAATACTACTTTGCTCGAATTATTATTATGCAACAATTTGTTAATTTTTCTTGTTTTATCTAATAATTGTACACTCATTTCTCTTCCTCCAGCATATGATTTTATATATTATCATACAATTCTGGTTATTTCAAGTTTTTGTCGGACATCTCCACAGGTTTCTTCCATGACATGTATTCGCAATTCGGATTATCTTCACATCCGTAATATTTTCTACCCTTCTTGGTCTTTCGAATAACAATATCTTTTCCACAAATTGGACATGCTACTCCTATTTTTTCCAAATACATTTTTGTATTTCTACATTCCGGAAAACCTGGACAAGCCAAAAATTTACCATGTGGACCATATTTTATTACCATATTACGGCCACATTCTTCACAGATAACGTCTGTTTCTTCGTCCGCAATGCTTACTTTTTCAAGCTCCTTCTCTGCTATCTTTACCGCTTCTTCTAGGTCCGGATAGAAATTACTTGTAACTGTTTTCCAGTTAACCTTTCCTTCAGCAATCATGTCGAGAAGCCCTTCCATGTTGGCTGTAAAGCTCACATCAACAATACTTGCAAAGGATTGCTTCATGATATCATTTACCACTTCTCCAATCTCTGTGATGTAAAGGTTCTTTTGTTCCTTCGCCACATAACGTCTTGCGATAATAGTAGATATGGTTGGTGCATACGTACTTGGACGTCCAATTCCAAGTTCCTCCAACGCTTTTACAAGGGTTGCTTCTGTATAGTGCGCAGGCGGCTGTGTAAAATGCTGTTTCGGTTCATAAGAATCAATTGTAAGTTTGGAATCCTTGTTGATACGTTTTACCAACACATTGCTTTCTTCTTTTTCTTCATCCGATTCAATATATACCGCTTTAAAACCTTCAAATTTAATATTGGAGGTATTCACAGTAAATTTATGCTTTCCTGCACTGATTTTTACTGTTGTTGTTTCATACTTCGCAGGTTGCATTCTGCTGGCAACAAAACGCTTCCAAATCAACTGATACAAGCGAAGTTGATCTCTGGAAACAGAATCTTTTAACTTAGCTGGTGTTCTTGTCACATCTGTTGGACGAATTGCCTCGTGAGCATCCTGAATTTTCTTATCTCCTGATGACTTTTTATCAGCAGTAGCAACATACTGTTCTCCATACTGTTCGGCAACGAATTCTCTTGCATTTGCATCCGCCTCCTCTGACACTCTTGTAGAGTCAGTACGAAGGTAAGTGATAATACCATCTTCATATAATTGTTGCGCAATTCGCATGGTTTTCTGTGTTGCAAAATTTAACGCCTTAGATGCTTCTTGTTGCAACGTACTAGTTGTAAATGGCAATGGAGCCTTTGTGCTTCTAACTCCTGTTTTGATATCTTCTACAACAAAGTTTTCGTTTTCCAAGGACTTTAAAAGTTTATCCATTTTTTCCTGCGAGTGAATGTTCCCATGGTATTTGGCTACCAATGGTTTCTTTTCGCCCTCAACATTTAAAAATGCATCTAAAGACCAATACTCTTCCGGAACAAAGGCTTGTATCTCTTCTTCTCTGTCTGCAATAATGCGCAATGCTACTGATTGCACACGCCCTGCACTAAGTCCTCTTTTCACCTTGCTCCAAAGCAGAGGACTGATTTTATATCCTACCATTCTGTCTAATGCACGTCTTGCCTGCTGCGCATCAACCAAATCCATGTCGATTTCTCTGGCCTCTTTAATAGATGTCTTAACCGCATTCTTCGTGATCTCATTAAAGCTGATACGATATACCTTCTTATTTTCTAACTTCAAAGCAATGTATAAGTGCCATGCAATTGCTTCTCCCTCACGGTCAGGGTCAGTTGCGAGATAGATCTTATCTGCCTTCTTTACTTCTTTTCGTAAATTTGCAAGAATATCTCCCTTGCCTCTAATCGTAATGTATTTTGGTTCGTAGTCATTATCCACATCAATTCCAAAAGAACTTTTTGGGAAATCACGTACATGACCATTTGAAGCAAGCACTTCATAACTGCTTCCCAAGAACTTCTTAATCGTTTTTACTTTTGCAGGCGATTCCACGATAACAAGATAACGTGCCATTATTTTTCCTCCACAATAGCATAATAATTTTTTGAAACTTCTCTAATCACCCCTTTTAATTCCAGACTCACTAATATATCCAGTAACTCCGAAACGGAATAGTTCGTCATACCCAGAAGCTGTTCCAAATTTTTGGGGTGGAAATCGAGACAACTATACACTATATTTTCTTCACTTTCAAGAGGAAATTTTATAAGACTCCTTTTTTGTTGATTTTTACCAAACGAAAATCCCCATTCCTCCAGCAGTTCTTCCGGGGATAAAAGTAAGTCTGCGCCCTGCTTGATTAGCAGGTTACACCCCCTACTCAGCTTGCTACTTATCGGACCCGGAAGAGCATAAACATCTTTTCCTTGTTCTAATGCCATATCTGCTGTAATGAGTGAACCGCTCTTTTCTTTTGCCTCTATCACCAGAACTGCATCTGCCAGTCCGCTGATAATCCGATTGCGCGCAGGAAAATGCTTTGGCAGAGGTCTGGTCCCTATAGGAAACTCAGATATTACTCCTCCTTTTTCCTGCAAATCCATATAAAGTCCGATTGCCTCCCTTGGATAACAAATATCTACACCGCAACCAAGAATTGCAAAGCTTTCGCCTCCACCCTCTAACGCTCCAATTTGTCCTGCGCTGTCCACTCCTCTTGCCATACCGCTCACAACCTGAATTCCTGCAGCAGCAAGGGATTTAGCGAACCTTCGTGCCATAGTTTCTCCGTAAGGACTGCATTCTCTAGCCCCAACAATGGCTACTGTCATCTTGTTTTCATCCGGCAGCTTTCCTTTCACATAAAGAGCATATGGAGCCGAATCAATATCCAGTAGTTTCTTTGGATATCGGCTATCTGTGACAGGCACAAATTGTATCCCACTCTCCGCAAATTTCTGATATTCTTTATCCAAATCCCACTGTTCTATATTTTTTAATAATTTCTCCCGTTCTTGTTCGTTTAAATCTAACTGTTTTAATGCAGTTTCTTCTATATTAAATAGTTGTTCTAAATTTGTCACTTTTCCCCGAATTGCCATCTTTCTTCGATTGCTGATTCCTTGTAAATTAGCAAACCAATATTCGTACTTCATTTCGTTAATGCCTCCGATACCTATGATCTATATTGCGATAGCTCAATGCCTCTCGCAAATGTTTTCCTTCTATCTTCTCTTTTTCCTCTAAATCTGCAATGGTTCTGGCAACACGCAACACCTTGTGATAACTCCTTGCAGATAATCCGAGACGCTCATAAGCTTTCTCCATAATCTCTTTCTCTGCACTTCCAAGGGCACAGACCTCCTCGATACGTTGCATAGAAAGCTGAGCGTTTGTTGAAATACTTTCCATGCAATATCGTTCTGCCTGAATCTGCCTTGCCTTAAGGATTCGCTCCCTAATGGTCTTGGAATCTTCTTCCTTACCTGTGTCTGCCAAATCGCTGTACTGCACCTTTTGAACCTCTACGCATAAGTCAATGCGGTCAAGAAAGGGCTGACTTAATTTTCCAACATAGTTTTGAATCTGCACAGAAGTACAGGTACAACGATTCAAGTCCGGATAATTCCCACATGGACAAGGATTCATGGCCGCCACCAAAAGAAAGTCCGCCGGGAACTCAAACTCCCCCATTTCACGCACAATTTTAATATTGTGGTCTTCCATTGGTTTTCTAAGAGACTCCATAACACTTCTCGAGAACTCAGCAATCTCATCCATGAACAGGACCCCCTTATGTGCCAAACTAATTTCCCCTGGCTTAGGTATTCTTCCACCACCTAAAAGTGCAGCCTGTGTAATTGTTGCATTCACCTCTCGAAAGGGGCGTTCTATTTTCAGCGGATGATGTTCATCCACCTCTCCTAGAATACTGTAAATCATCGTAAGCTCTATGCTTTCTTCTAATGTTAGCGGTGGCAATATACTTGGAATTCTTTTTGCAATGGCTGTTTTGCCCGAACCGCTTGCCCCTGTCATGAGCAGGTTATGGTTGCCCGCAACCGCGATTTCTGCTGCACGTTTCACTAAATGTTGACCTCTTATATCTGCAAAATCCTCGTAGGTCTCCGGAGTTTTTAACAAAATACTATGCTCTATATTTTTTTCAATGCATTCCACTTTGTTTTTCTTTAATATGTTGCACACTTCTTTCAGGGTGCTTACTCCAATTACTTGAATACCCTCGACTAACTCTCCTTCCTTTTGATTTTCTCTTGGTATAATACACCTCTTAATACCTTGTTTTTGTGCCTCAAGTACAATCGGCAGAATCCCAGGGACACGTTTGATACTACCATCCAAACTCAATTCCCCCACAAAAAGCATATCTTTCAATACACTCTCTTTAAACACC
>JAZSDK010000066.1:0-32618 GCA_045531155.1 Faecalimonas sp.
CATTTCCGGACGAATGGTGTGAGTATAAAAAGAAATACGAAATGTTGAATTGTGGATACTATCCGATTGTAGACATGTTAGATAAAATGAAAGAAGTTGATTCTCAGTTTGCTAATTGTTATAAAGAGGAGAGCGACAATATATTCTATGAAAGTAATTGGTAAATAATATGGCAGATGCAGTTTCGGAAATTACTAAGGCGATTCAACAGTTGAACGATGATTTGTTACAGTTTTATACACCGGCAGTATAGGATATATGTAGTAGAGAAAATATTACAGAATCCGAATTGGAACATTTTTTAGATTATCTTGTTTCAGCGTGTATTAGCAATGATATGTTACTTTTGTTCAAAAAAGTGTGTAAAAGATTTTACAAAGAATATCCGGAAACAATTACGGAGTATATTATGATTTATAAGGAGATGTATGAAGCCACAGAATAGTTTGACGCGAACGAAATTTTGTTGAGTCTGTGGTATAAACATAGTATAATGTATACACAGAAATGCAGGATAAACAGTAGAAATATATTGGAGATATAAAATAGGAGAAGTTATGGAAGTAAGACAACAGCATGATATAGTACTATATCAAATAGATGAAACAAATATATGTATTAGTGTTGTTTATGAAGATGAAACTTTTTGGCTGACACAGAAAGCCATGGCAGAATTGTTTGATGTTAATGTACCGGCAATATCAAAGCATTTATCGAATATTTTTGAAGAGGGTGAATTACACAAGGAGTCAACTGTTTCCAAAATGGAAATAGTTCAACTTGAAGGCGGACGCCAAGTTAGAAGAGAGCCAGAGTTTTACAATCTCGATGCCATTATTGCAGTAGGATATCGCGTAAATTCTAAAAAAGCCACGCGTTTCAGACAATGGGCTACAAAAACATTAAAAGAATACATAACCAAAGGATTTGTACTAAACGATGAATTCCTGAAAAATGGCAAACCATTTGGCAAGGACTATTTTGACGAATTACTGGAAAAGATTCGGGAGATTAGAGCTAGTGAACGAAGGGCATATCAGAAGATTGCAGATGTTTTTGAACAATGTAGTTATGATTATGATAAAAATAGTGAAACAACAAAAAAGTTTTATGCCTTTGTACAGAATAAACTACATTATGCAGTCACTGGAAAAACAGCCGCAGAATTAATATTTGAAAGAGCTAATGCGGAGTTGCCAACAATGGGACTTACGACATGGAAAGGGGCACCTAACAGCAAGATATTTAAGAGTGATATATTAATTGCAAAAAACTATTTGAATGAGAAAGAGTTGAGTAGATTAAATCGATTAGTAACAATGTTTATTGATTATGCAGAACTTATGGCAGAGGATGAAATACTCATGAGTATGCAGGATTGGCTGGAGCAGACGAACCAATTTCTAACCAACAACAGAAGAAATGTATTAGAAGGAAAAGGAAAAATATCTCACACACAAGCATTAGAAAAGGCTGGTAAAGAGTATGATATTTTTAGAGTTAAACAAGACCAAGAATATATTTCCCAATTTGATAGGGAAATGGAGAAGTACTATAAAGGTTAATTCGCAGGAACTGTGGCAACATTTTGGCGACAGAAAATCAGTAAGTCAAAACAATATATGTAATTAAAATAAAAGTCCGGCGAAATCATCACAAAACTTAAATAAATATATTTAAGAATAACAATGAACACGCCGAGTTGGAATAAAAATTTTTGGGAAAATTCACATGCCGATACACAAATCTTCTGTATCGGCATATATTAACTATTTAATCTACAAATCTATATGCTTATAAAACCCACTGCCTCTCATCTCTTGAAGTTTTTGGCATCTAAATCTGTTATAAAATATAAATCTATATGCTACATGTCACCCTACTTTGTATATAAAGTTTGCTTGTGGCATATATAATTAATCAAATAAAAGCAACTATCTGCTAAACACCACATATCAAATATTGAATAGGAAAATCTGAGCATCTATATCTAAATATTTGAATCAATCTATATGCTGAAAAGAGTAAGATTTGCATTCACCAAATAAAACCCAAAAACATCCCCCAATTACCTTATTATTAAGTAGATATTTCCCCAAAAGTGTGTTATACTCATCAATATATGGGCTAATACAAGGAGGAAGTGCCATGCGGATTAAGAGAGGTTTTGTACTACGCGAAGTTGCAGGTCAAAATATGGTTATTGCAACAGGCGAGGCAAGCAAAGATTTCCATGGGATGATTAAGTTAAATAATACAGGGAAAGAGATTTGGCAAGGCTTACAAGAAGGTATGTCTGAGACGGATATTGCAAAAGGGTTGCAAGAAAAATATGAGATTGACGAAGAAAAGGCCTTGCAGGATACAAAAAAATTTATTGGCAAAATGTTAGAAATGGGATTTGTAGTAAATGAATAATATCAAACAGATAGAAGAAGTCATAAAAGATCAAGGAATGCTTGTTTGTACTACAGCCGGCACCAGCATGTATCCAATGTTACGTGATAGACGAGATACCATTATTGTTAAACCTTATGAGGGTCGTCTTAAGAAATATGATGTGCCATTATATAAATGTGGTAACCGTTACATATTGCACCGTATTGTGGAGGTGCGTCCGGACTCTTATGTAATATGCGGAGACAATTGTGAACGGAAAGAGTACGGCATTACAGACGAGCAAATCTTGGGCGTTTTGACTGGGTTTTATAGAGGCTCAAAGCAAGTTAATATGGATAGTTGGAAATACAAAATGTATTCACGTATAGCTTGCTGGGCGTTCCCAATCAGAAGATTAAGAGGAATCGCACGAGGAATTGCCAGAAAGATTTGGCATTTATTTAAGAAAGGGGAAACAAAATGAATAAGAAAATCATACCTATTGTGACAATTGTGCTTGCAATAGGTTTGTTTGCTTTTATTTGGGGTGTACAAAAAGAGGAAAACAAGACGGCCATGCAGCATCAACAACTGCACGAGCAAAGAAGACCGTTGACTGTGAAGCAGGAACAATTGGAACAAGAACTCGAAACTTTGCAAAAAGAGTATGAGAAAAGCAAAGCTCCAAATGCGGTTGTACAGATTATCTTTACTGATTTAAGTGAGAAGGTATATAGTGAATGCTACCCAATCATGAAGGAATATGAATATACAGGAACACTTACCTTGTCAGCAAAACAGCTTCCGGGAGAAGAAGGGTGTATGACAGAAGAACAATTTAAGGAACTGATTGATGCAGGTTGGCAGGTTGCAATTACATGGCAGAAGGATGTCAAACCAAAGCAATGGTGGCCGAATTTACAAAACCGATTAACAGTATTGGGCATCGAAAGCAGCGAAGTGGTATATTTCCCACACGATACATATGAAGCGAAGTTAGATGCTACAATGCAAGAACTTGGATTCTCTGTTGCTGTGGTAAACAAGAAGGAAGAGGAGAACCCATTGCAATTGCAGCATGAAGAGGGTGTATGGCATGTGGGTGCCGTTGGTATGATGACTTCTAAGCCGAGGTTGTGGCTTAGAGAAGCAGTTGCACAGGATGCGAACCTGGCGTATTTGATAGGTTTTCAATCAGAGGAGGAACTGTACAATGAAAATTCCTTCCGCTCTATGTTGAATTGTTTTGATGAATATGAAGCTACAGAAGAGTTGATTACTACAAATATAGGTGAAGCTAGAGAACATTTCCGTGGCAGAGGTGCGGGAGTTTCTCCTGAAATAGAGAGCCAATACCAAGAGAAAAAAGCAGCTTTGGAAAAAGAACTTTCCGAAGTGAAAAAACAATTGAAAAAAATAGATGCAAAGTACTAAATGGTACGTGCGGGAGAAGTAATGGGCACATTAAAGTGGATTGTGAAAGCGTTAAATAAAAGAAAATGGATGATTGGCTTGCTCACATTTATTCAAAGCATTATGGCAATCAGTGGGATTGTGTTTGCTTTGCTGATGAGAAGCGTAATCGATAATGCCGTATCAAAAGATTATACGGCTTTTTGGCGCGCAGTCATTGCGTTAGGTTTCTTAATCTGTTTGCAAATTTTATTGCGTTTTGGCAATCGTTTTCTAGAAGAGGATACCCATGCGGCGATTGAAAACCGTTTGCGTCAGAAAACATTACAAGGGATTTTACAGACTGATTATGCCCACGTGAAGGAGTATCACACGGGAGAGTTGATGAACCGCATTACATCAGATGTGTCGATTATCACCGATGGTGCTGTTACCTTGGTTCCAAGTCTTGCGTCCATGGCAGTTCGAATCGTAGGTGTTCTCTTGGTGATGGGCACTATCGATTGGAGTATTGCGCTTATCTTTTTGATTGCAGGCTGTATGATTGCAGCGCTGTCAATCTTGCCACGCAGATGGCAAAAAAGATTACATAAAAAGGTGCAGGAAGCAGACGGGGAAGTCAAAAGTTTTCTGCAGGAGTCTCTGGAAAGCTTGCTGGTGATTCATGCTTTTGGCTGTGAAGAAAAGATTCAAACATCAAGTACTGAAAAAATGAAGAAGCACAGACGTATCAGACGAAAAAGAACTAACCTGTTTAATGTAATGGGAAGTGGTTTGCGTCTTTGCATTCAGGGTGGATATTTATTTGGACTTGCTTGGTGCGGTCTGGGAATTATAGAAGGAAAAATCACATATGGTACGTTGACTGCTGTTATACAATTGATTGGACAGATTCAAACTCCATTTGCAAATATTGGAAGTACATTTCCAAAATATACCTCTATGCTTGCAAGTGCAGAGCGTTTGATGGAGATTACAGAGCAGAACCAACACCTTACAAAGATAGAAAAAAAGGCAACAAGAGAAGAAGTATATGATAAGATGAAATCTATCTCTTTTGAAAATGTTTCCTTTGCTTATAACGAAGACCGTCCGGTACTGCAAAATGAATCATTTGCCGTACACAAGGGCGAGTTTGCTGCTTTGATTGGAAGCAGCGGTATCGGAAAAAGTACGATTATGAAATTGTTGTTGTCTGTTTATCAGCCGCAGGCCGGAACTATACAGATAGATACAGAAGAAGGAAGACTTACATTATCAGAACTTCCGGCGGGAATGTTTGCTTATGTTCCGCAGGGAAATTATCTGATGAGCGGCCCGATTTGGGAAGTAGTTGGATTTGCAGAACGTTCAGATAAGATTGATAGAAATCGAGTGGAGGAGGCATGTAAAGCAGCCTGCGCTCATGAGTTTGTCAGTGAACTTCCAAATGGTTATGATACGGTTTTGGGAGAACGCGGGGACGGATTATCCGAAGGGCAGATGCAGCGACTGGCAGTTGCGAGAGCAGTTTACAGCGGTTGCCCGATTTTGCTTTTGGATGAGGCAACTTCTGCTTTGGATGCGGACACAGAACGTAGAATGATTACGTCATTAAAACAAATGTCTGATTATACCGTATTTTTGGTTACCCATCGAAAAGATGTATGGGAACTCTGTGACAGAGTGTTGGAACGCAAAGAATAATGGGGTGACCGGATGAAGAAGACTCAAGTTAGAAACTCATTTTTATTATTATTAACCGCGATTATATGGGGTAGCGCTTTTGTGGCACAGAGTGTAGGTATGGAGTATGTGGAGCCATTCACCTTCACTTTTACCCGAAGTATCATCGGTGGAGTTGTGCTGATACCTGTTATTGTCTTGCTGCGCAAGCCACGCTCCGCGGGGATGCGCATAACAAAATATGAATGGATTGGCGGAATTTGTTGCGGTATTGCACTTTGCGCCGCAAGTAATTTCCAACAGATAGGGATGCTACATACAACTGTTGGAAAGGCGGGCTTTATCACCGCCTTGTATGTGGTAATTGTACCAATACTGGGATTATTTCTGAAGAAACGTGTGCCGATTCTCATTTGGTTTTGTGTAGTACTTTCTGTGTTGGGGCTTTATCTGCTCTGTATGCCGAAGGGAACATTTACGCTGGCACAAGGGGATGTTTTGGTATTAATCTGTGCGATACTGTTTTCATTTCATATTTTGATTATTGATTATTTCTCACCAAAGGGTGACGGGGTAGTTATTTCGTGCATTCAGTTTTTTGTGTGCGGAATACTGTCCGGAATTATTATGTTGTTTGTGGAAAATCCGAGTTTTGCAAATATTATGGATGCGAAATGGTCGATTTTGTATGCAGGGGCGTTGTCGAGCGGCGTTGCATATACGTTACAGGTGGTGGCCCAAAAGGGAGTGAATCCTACAGTTGCGTCGCTGATACTATGCTTAGAATCAGTAGTGGCTGTTTTGGCAGGATGGCTCATTCTTGGTGACAAATTGACGTCCAGAGAATTGGCCGGTTGTATATTTATGTTTGTCGCAATTGTGCTTGCACAGTTGCCGGCACCAAAGAAAGAGAGGAAGTAGTATGGGAGATTATTTATCACAGGTAAATGCGGGAGTGCTTTATTTAATCGTAGGAATTGTGCTGGCATTTATCACAGTTATGTGCCTGATTTTTTTGATTAAGAGCTATCGTGCCGGGATTAAAATCGGAATGGATAAGGCGGTACTTCGAAAGACCATTATTTCCAGTGCAACCTTTACGTTGCTGCCATCTATCAGTATTTTACTTGGTGTTATTGCACTGAGTGGAAGCTTGGGTGTTCCATTTTCTTGGCTTCGACTGTCTGTTATCGGTGCTTTGCAATATGAACTGAACGTGGCACAGATGGCGGCAGAAAGTATCGGTCTGGCGGCATTGAAACCGGAGGCAATGAGCATGGGAGCATTTGTTACCATTGCATTGGTTATGACAGTTGGTATTTTAGGCGGTGTTGTGTGCTGCTTGTTCTTCTTAAAGAAATACTTAGGAAAGCTTCAAAAAGCACCGAAGAAAGAAAAGAGTGGGAAACCGGGATTTGGTGCTCACGCAACCACAGCCATGTTTGTAGGTCTTTGTGGTGCCTATATTGGCGCTTATATTGGAGAGGCTGTAACTGGAAGAAGCACAGATGCTGGATTGATTCGTGATTTCATGCCACTTGTTGTTGCAGTAATTGCAGCAGCAGCTATGGCGATTTTTGAATATTTTATTCAGAAAAAAGGAAAAGTTGTATTAGAAAACTTCAGTCTTGCAGCAAGTATGTTGATTGCAATGGCAGGCGCTGTTTTAATAGGAATTTTGTAGGGGGTAGGAAAAGATGAATGAGAAAGAAAAGTTCTTTGAAGATTTTAATAAAGGCCTCCACAGAATAGGAAAGCTGACCATGTTGCTTGGAATTATTGCCCTTGTGTCAGTACCATTTATTGTTGCTGCTATTTATGGTGTATCTATTAATGGAAAAGGCTTCTGGGCAGGATTTGCAAAGGTTGCAATTGTTTATATTCCGGTAGCTATTGTGGAGTTTTTGGTATATGCTCCGATGCTTGGAGCAGGTGGAAGTTACATTTCCTTCATTACAGGTAATGTGACGAATATGAAGATTCCATGTGCAATGAATGCAAGGGATATTGCCGGTACAGAAGTGGGAACACCGGAGAACGAGATTGTTTCTACTATCAGTACTGCAACAAGTGCGATTGTAACAACCTTGGTTATCGTGGTAGGAGTTGTGTTGTTGATTCCATTACAACCAGTATTGCAAAGCGAAACCTTAGCACCGGCATTTGACTATGTAGTTCCGGCACTTTTTGGTGCATTAGGACTCAAATATTTTGCAAAGAGTCCGCAGATTGCGGTGATTCCAGTGGTGTTGATGTCGCTTCTTTGCATCTTCGTACCATCTATGATTTCGCAGACCAGCATTTTGATGATTCCAAGTGGGGCACTGGCTCTATTAATTGGATTTCTATTATTTAAAAAAGGAAAACTATAAGAGAGAAGGTGTGTTGAAGTGGAAGTTTTATGGATTGTTTTGGCATTGGTAGTGCTGCTTATTGCAGTTGTACTCCTGCGTGCAGTATTTTTAAAACCAACATCGGCACAGACAGCAAAAGTACAGTTAGATGAAGGCGAGCGCGCCGAAAAATATGGAAAACAGCTTTCAAAAATGGTTCAGAAGGAAACAATTTCCAGCAGATTCGATTCGGACAGAACAAAGTTCTTGGAATTCCACGAACTTTTAGAAGAAATGTTTCCAAATGTTCATCAAACCTGCGAAAAGCATGTGTTTGAAGGAAGCTTACTTTTTAAATGGAATGGAAAAGGGAATCATGAGCCGATTCTGTTCATGAGTCATCATGACGTGGTAGAAGCAACTGGAACTTGGGAGCATGAAGCATTTTCAGGGGATATCGATGAAGAAGGCCGCGTCTGGGGACGAGGTGCAGTAGATACAAAAGCTAGTCTTTTCTGTATGTTAACTGCGGTAGAAGAATTAATAGCAGATGGTTTTGAACCAGAAGGTGACGTATATATTGCAAGTAGTTGCACGGAAGAATGGAGTGGTGGCGGTGCTCCGCTGACTGTGGAATATTTAAAGAGTCAAGGTGTGAAATTAGCCTACCTTATGGATGAGGGCGGCATGATTTTGGAAGAGCCGGTTGGCGGCGTAAAAGGAACCTACGGCATGGTTGGAGTTCTGGAAAAGGGCTATGGCGATGTGAAGTTCATTGCAAAAAGTACCGGCGGACATGCCAGTGCACCGAAGAAGAACACACCGCTTGTTCGTCTTGGAAAATTCATGGCAGACGTAGAAATGAAGAGCCCATTTGTGAACAAGTTTAATCCGACTGTAAAAGAAATGTTTAAACGAATGGCTCCAAACATGAACTTTGGTATGAAGCTTATTTTTGCAAACATGTGGCTGTTTGAGGGACTGCTTAAAAAATTGCTTCCGGTGATTAGTTCGGCAGGCGGTGCCATGCTTCACACCACATTGTCATTTACCATGGCAAAAGGCTCTGATGGTCTCAATGTGCTTCCGCAGGAAGCCTATGTGACTGGAAACATGAGATTCATTCCGCATCAGGATACGGATGAAAGTGTGGAATTGATTTCAAACATGGCAAAGAAATATGATATCGAAACGGAAGTAATTTACAAAGATTACGCTTGTCCGGTGGTGGATTATAATAATGCGCCATTCCATCTGGTGGAAAAAGTGGCTTCGGAAGTCTATCCGGGAATCGGCATTTGTCCATATGTTATGACGGGTGGAACAGATGCGAAATTCTATCGTGAACTGAGTGACAATTGTTTGCGTTTTGCACCGCTTTATATTAACAACCAACAATATGCAAGTATTCATGGTTTAAATGAAAATATTTATCAAGGTGCATTGCCGTTGGGTGTAGATTTTTATAAGAAAATGATTGAACTTTCATAAAGAGAATGACATGAGGAGGGCGACGTGATGAAGAAATTAATTGCGTTGATTTTGACAGGAATAATGCTGTTTACACTAGGTGGATGTGGAGCAGCAGACTTTGATGCGAAGGGCTATGTAGAAGCTGCTTTGGATGCAAAATTTCATAGAGAATACGAAGATTATGCAAATATTATCGGTGTTTCACAAGAAGAAGCAAAGAAGCAGATGGAAGACGAGTTCAACGAGTCTTTGAAAACATCTATGAGTGAGTCAGGCATTAAGATTACGGCTGCAGAAATGGAAGAATATTTAAAATTAGAGGCTGAGATTCGCACAAAAGTGAAGTATGAAGTGAAGAAGGCTACCAAAGATAAAGACGGCAACTTCGCTGTTGAGGTGGTTATCACACCGATTTTAGCAGATGAGAATCTTCAGACATTATTTTCTAATAAATTAACTGCGGCAGTCCAAAAGGGTGCCACAGAAAGTCAATACATGGCAACATTTTTGGAAGCCATGAAGGAATGCGTTGCTAATGCAGAGTCAGGAGAAGATGTGACAATGACTTTACATGTGAAATGGGAGGAAAGTGACAACCAAAAAATCTATCGCATTGATGAAAAAGAATGGTTAAAGCTGGATTTAGTTTCCACCGGTCAAAAATAAGTTGTCAGTATCAAGTGAGATTTGCATATTCTGGTAATCTTTAGGAGAGATTCCATACTCTTTCTTAAAGGCACGATAAAAACTTGAGTAATCGCCAAAGCCAAACATTTGATATGCTTCCGTAATACTCATTTTGCCGGAAATAGCGTCTTTGCATAAATCAAGACGTTTCTTCGTAATATATTGATGGATGGATAGACCGAAGTTATCCTTAAACACGTGGGCGATGTGATATTTGCTGACAAAAAATTTCTGTGCCAATTTTTCTAAGGACAATTCTTCGTCCAGGTGGTCTTCAATATATTCTGCCAGTTGTTGATAAAGTACATATTCAGAATTTTTTTGCTTTGGTGTATTTTGCTCATATGCCAAGCGGTTCAGACAGAGAATGAGGTCGTTGATGCAGATGGATATCTGTGCATCGCGGCCGAATTTTTTTGCATGCATTTCCTCTAATATACGCAAAAGCTTGGACTGTACGGAGTGAAACTGCATTTGGTCCGTGTGGAAAATATAGCACTTTTCTGTTTCCGTATATTGCATAATATAGGCATAATCAGGGGAAGATTGAAGTAAGTGATTACAATATTCCTGACTAATCCAGAACACAAAACGGCGGTAAGGTTTGTCATAAGTTTTAATTACAGAACGATGAGAAAGATGAGGCGGAATAAGCATGATATCTCCGGAAAGAATGGTATATTCTTCTTTTCCAACTTGCATGACAATATCACCCTCAAGAAAAAAGCAGAATTCATAATAATCATGCATATGTAATTCCACATTTGGAAGGGCGCGGTCTTCATAATAATAAAGTTCAAAATCCTGTGACAACATATATTGTCTTGGCTGGAACGCGGTTTGTAATTTCTTTCTCATAGTGATTCTCCTAAAAAAGTCTGTATGCTGCTTTGCAAATTCTCGCTGCGTGTGCAAAGCAAGCCAAAATTAGATTTTCTTATACAATACAAGAATAACACGAAACAACAACTTTTGCAATGTATACAACAACTAGTCCAATTGATTTTAGAAGATAGATTTTTTATAATAAAATCATATAAATAACAGAAGATACGAGACGAAAATCAAAAAAGAAAAAAGGTAGGTAATGTATTATGGAAATGACATTAAGATGGTATGGATCTAAGTTTGACACAGTAACGCTCAAACAAATTCGCCAAATCCCAGGTGTAAGAGGTGTTATCACAACTCTTTACGACACACAACCAGGTGAAGTTTGGACACGTGAAGCAATCCGTGCACTCAAAGAAGAAGTGGAAGCTGCAGGTCTTCACATTGCAGGTATCGAAAGTGTAAATGTACACGATGCAATTAAGACAGGAGCTCCGGACAGAGATTACTATATCGATAACTACATTCAATGTTTGGAAAACTTAGGAGAAGAAGGCATCAAATTAGTATGCTACAACTTCATGCCGGTATTTGACTGGACAAGAACTGAGTTGGCTCGTGAGTTAGAAGATGGTTCAACAGCACTTGCTTACACACAGGATGCAGTAGACGCATTAGATCCAGAAAAGATGTTTGAGTCTATCGCAGGTGATATGAACGGAACTGTAATGCCAGGCTGGGAACCAGAAAGAATGGCACGTGTAAAAGAATTATTTGAATTATACAAAGACATCGACGATGAAAAATTATTCCAAAACTTGATTTATTTCTTGGAAAGAATTATGCCAGTTTGTGACAAATACGACATCAACATGGCAATTCACCCAGATGATCCGGCATGGAGCGTATTTGGACTCCCTCGTATCATCATCAACAAAGACAACATTCTTCGTATGGTAAATACAGTAGATAACGTACACAACGGTGTAACCTTCTGTGCTGGTTCATACGGTACAAGCTTAAAGAACGACCTTCCGGACATGATTCGTTCATTAAAGGGAAGAATTCACTTTGCACACGTTCGTAACTTAAAGTTCATCACACCAACGAACTTCCAAGAAGCGCCACACCTTTCTTCAGAAGGTACTTTCGATATGCACGCAATTATGAGAGCATTGTATGATATCGGATTTGACGGACCAATCAGACCAGACCACGGACGTATGATTTGGGACGAAGTAGCAATGCCAGGTTACGGTTTGTACGACAGAGCACTTGGAGCATGCTATTTACAAGGACTTTGGGAAGCAATTGAAAAAGAAGATAGAGCCAATAAATAGGAGGCATAGTAAAAATGAAATTAAACGAACAAGGACTTCTAGATAGAAAGCAATGGGAAGAAAAGGGGTACAACCTTCCACAGTTTGACAGAGCAGCTGTAACAGCAGCAACAAAAGAAAATCCATTCTGGATTCACTTTGGACCGGGAAATATTTTTCGTGCATTCCAGGCAAATGTAGTACAGAATCTTTTAAATCAGGGCCTTCTTGACAGAGGTTTGGTAGTAGCAGAAGGTTACGACTATGAAATTGTAGAAAAAATGAATCATCCACATGATGACTACAATCTTCTTGTAACATTAAAGGCAAATGGTACAGTAGAAAAAACAGTCATTGGTTCCGTAGTAGAATCTTTAACCGTAAATTCAGAAAATGAAGCAGACTGGGCACGTTTGAAAGAAATATTTGCAAAAGATTCTCTTCAAATGGCATCCTTTACAATCACAGAAAAAGGCTACAGCCTTGTAAATGGTAAAGGGGACCCACTTCCGGGTGTGGAAGATGACTTTGCAAATGGCCCTGCAAAAGCTATGAGCTATATGGGTAAAGTGGCAGCCCTTGTTTACGCAAGATATGAAGCAGGACGCAAACCAATTGCCATGGTAAGTATGGATAATTGTTCACACAATGGTGACAAGTTATTTGCGGCAATCAGCACATTTGCAGAAAAATGGGCAGAAAACGGCGTAGTAGATGCAGGATTTAGAGACTATGTAAATGACAAGAGCAAGGTTTCATTCCCTTGGTCTATGATTGATAAGATTACTCCAAGACCGGATGCTTCAGTAGAAGCTATCTTAAAGGCTGACGGAGTGGAAGAATTAGAACCTGTTGTTACTTCAAAGAACACATGGGTTGCGCCATTTGTAAATGCAGAAGAGACAGAATATCTTGTTATCGAAGATGCATTCCCTAACGGAAGAAACGCGGCACTTGAAAAAGGCGGCTTAATGTTTACAGAACGTGAAACTGTAGACAAAGTAGAAAAGATGAAGGTTTGTACTTGTCTGAATCCACTTCATACCTGTCTTGCAGTCTTCGGATGTATCTTAGGATACGAAAAGATTTCTGAAGAAATGAAAGATGCGGAATTGAAGAAATTGGTAGAGACAGTTGGTTATGTAGAAGGTCTGCCGGTAGTTGTTAATCCAGGAGTACTTGACCCGAAAGAATTTATTGATACTGTACTTAACGTACGTATTCCAAATCCATTTATGCCTGACACACCACAACGTATTGCTACAGACACTTCACAAAAATTAGCAATCCGTTTCGGTGAGACAATCAAAGCATATGCAGCAGCAGACAACTTGGATGTAGCAGATTTGAAATTAATCCCGGTTGTGTTTGCAGGATGGTTAAGATATCTCATGGGTGTGAATGACAACGGAGAGAAATTCGAACTTAGTCCAGACCCACTGCTTGAAGCAGTATGCCCATACGTAGCAGGATTAGAATTGGGTAAAGAAGCTGATGTGGAAGCAGCAGTAAAACCACTTCTTGAAGATGCTAAGATTTGGGGCGTAAACCTATACGAAGTAGGTATGGCAGAAAAGGTGGCTGGATACCTGAAGGAAATGATTGCAGGACCGGGAGCTGTCAGAGCAACACTTAAAAAATATGTAACTGTTCAGAACTAAGCACACAATGTGTTTTCGAGGTGTCTCTGAATAGTTGAAAAAATATATACGAGGTATAACAAAATGAAAGCATTTATGGATAAAGATTTCTTGCTGTCGACTGAGACAGCAAAGAAATTATATCATGAGTACGCAGCGGTAATGCCGATTATCGACTACCACTGTCACATCAATCCACAGGAAATCTACGAAGACAGAAAATTTGATAACATTACACAGGTTTGGCTTGGCGGTGACCATTACAAATGGCGTCAAATGCGTTCAAACGGTGTGGAAGAAAAATACATTACAGGTGATGCAACAGACCGTGAGAAATTCCAAAAATGGTCAGAGACACTTGAGATGGCAATAGGAAATCCATTGTATCACTGGAGTCATTTGGAATTAAAACAATACTTTGGTTACGAAGGCATTTTAAATGGAGATACGGCAGAGGAAGTTTGGAATCTCTGTAACGCAAAATTGGCAGAAGCAGGTATGAGCGCCAGAAATTTAGTAAAACAATCAAACGTTACATTGCTATGTACTACAGATGACCCGATTGATTCTTTGGAATGGCATAAAAAACTGAAAGAAGATGATAGTTTTGATGTGCAGATACTTCCAACATGGAGACCGGACAAGGCTATGAACATTGAAAAGCTGGATTATTTGGAATATATTGCAAAACTAACGAGTGTTAGTGGTGTGAATGTTGTAAACTTCAAAACCATGTTAGAAGCATTGCAAAAGAGAATGGATTGGTTTGAGGAGATCGGATGTCGTATTTCAGACCATGGATTAGAGTATGTTTTCTATACGCCGGCAACACCGGATGAAATCGAAGCAATTTTTGCAAAACGACTTGCCGGTGATATGGTAAGCAGAGAAGAGGAACTGAAATTCAAGACGGCATTTATGATTGCAATGGGAAGAGCCTATAACAAAAAAGGATGGGCGATGCAGCTTCACTATGGTGTGAAACGAGATAATAACCGCAGAGTATTCCGAGGGCTGGGACCGGACGCAGGAATTGACAGTATTAATAACTATGCGCCATCTTCAGAGCTTGCTGATTTCTTAAATGCATTGGCAGAGACCGATGAACTTCCAAAGACCATTATCTACAGCTTGAATCCTACAGATAATGCAGCAATCGGAACGATTATCGGATGCTTCCAAGATTCATCTGCAGTTGGAAAGATTCAACAAGGTAGTGCTTGGTGGTTTAATGATAATAAGCAAGGCATGATTGACCAGATGGTTTCTCTCGCAAATCTTGGATTATTAGGAAATTTTGTGGGAATGCTTACAGATTCAAGAAGTTTCTTATCATATACAAGACACGAGTATTTCCGCAGAATTATGTGTGAATTAATCGGTGGTTGGGTAGAAAATGGAGAATATCCGGCAGACTATAAAGTATTAGAGAAAATCGTAAAAGGTATTTCTTACAACAATGCAGTACGCTACTTCGGGTTTGACGTTTAGTCATGCGACGTGGTGTAGGAAAAGGAGAAAAGAGATGAACGAATTATTACAAAAAGTACAAGGCATGGGTGTTGTACCAGTTGTTGTATTAAATGATGTAAAAGATGCGGCTCCACTTGCAAAAGCGTTATGCGAAGGTGGACTTCCATGTGCAGAAGTAACCTTCCGTACAGAAGCAGCAGAAGAATCTATCCGCATTATGGCAGAGCAATTTCCACAAATGTTAATTGGAGCAGGAACTGTATTAACAATTGACCAAGTGGACCGTGCAGTAGAAGCAGGTGCGAAATTTATCGTTAGCCCAGGATTTGATCCGGAAATCGTAGATTACTGTTTGTCAAAAGATATCTTAGTTTTACCAGGATGTATTACTCCATCAGAAGTAGCACAAGCTGTTAAACGTGGTTTGGAAGTAATCAAATTCTTCCCAGCTGAACAGTTCGGTGGAGTTGCAACAATCAAAGCATTGGCAGCACCTTATACAAATGTAAAATTCATGCCAACCGGTGGAGTAAGCGCGAAGAACCTTGCAGATTATCTTGGATTCAAGAAAATCGTTGCATGTGGCGGTAGCTGGATGGTAAAAGGTGACATGATTGCAGCAGGTGAATTTGACAAGATCAAAGAAATGACAGCAGAAGCAGTGGCACTTGTGAAAGAAATTAGAGGTTAATTAGTTTTTAAGGAGAAAAATAATATGAATTTAAATTTAAGACCAGCAGAAGAATGTAAATTTGATGCAGTTTCATTGGGTGAAGTAATGCTTCGTCTTGATCCGGGCGAAGGAAGAATCCGTACAGCTCGCCAATTCCGTGCATGGGAAGGTGGCGGAGAATACAATGTTGTTCGTGGACTTAGAAGATGTTTCGGACTCAAAACAGCTGTTATTACAGCATTTGCAGATAACGAAGTTGGTATGTTAATGGAAGACTTCATTCTTCAAGGTGGAGTTGATACATCATTAATCAAGTGGATGAAGACAGACGGTATCGGAAGAACTTGCCGTAACGGACTTAACTTCACAGAAAGAGGATTTGGTATCCGTGGTGCAGTAGGATGCTCTGACCGCGCGAACACAGCGATTTCAAAAGCAACTCCGGCAGATTTTGATTTCGATTACATCTTTGGTGAACTTGGAGTACGTTGGTTACACACAGGCGGTATCTATGCAGCTTTATCTGAACAATCATGTGAAACAGTATTAGCAGCTATTAAAACAGCGAAAAAATACGGAACAATCGTTTCTTACGACCTGAACTATCGTCCATCTATGTGGAGTGCAATCGGTGGAAATGCAAAGGCTCAGGAAGTAAACAAAGAAATCGCAAAATATGTAGACGTTATGATTGGTAACGAAGAAGACTTCACAGCATGTCTTGGATTCGAAATCGAAGGTAACGATGAAAACTTAAAAGAATTAAACATCGAAGGTTACAAGAAGATGATTAACAAAGCAGTAGAAACATATCCAAACTTCAAGGCAGTTGCAACAACACTTCGTGAAGTAAAAACAGCTACAGTCAATGACTGGTCAGCACTTTGCTGGGCAGGTGGAGAAATCTACAAAGCAAAAGACTACAAGGGGCTTGAAATCATGGACCGTGTAGGTGGCGGAGACTCCTTTGCATCAGGTCTTATCTATGGTCTTATGACAACAGGTGATGCGGAAATCGCTGTTAACTACGGTGCAGCTCACGGAGCACTTGCTATGACAACTCCTGGTGACACAACGATGGCTAGCAAGAAAGAAGTAGAGGCTATTATGGGTGGAGCCGGCGCGAGAGTGCAGAGATAAGAATTGTAATAAAATGTATAAAATGGGAGCCTCAGCATCAGCCGAGGCTTCTCTAATTTGTTGATATAGGAGAACTATTTAGAGTTTGAGGCAAAATCCGAAATGTTAGATAAACATGAACTTGCAAATTTCAAGGATGGTGTTACACTATAAAGTAGTTAAGGTTTTATCAACATGGAGGATTTTAAATATGAAAATAAAGAAAAGTCTTACAGTAGTAATGACACTTGCGGTTGTAACCACAATGTTTGGAGGATGTGGAACTAAAAGAGCCAATCAAACCCTGCCGACGTTTAATGATGAAGATACCATTATTCGTTCGGCCTGGTGGTGTCCGGAGCCAACGGCGGAGAATTACGATGTGTACAAAGAATGTGGATTAAACACGTTAATGTTGGTGAATCACAATTTTCGTACAGGTGATTTCGGCACAAGCGATAACCAATTGCAGCTCACGAAAGAAGGCTGTTATTACATTGGAACTCCTAAAGGGTTTGAAGGCAAGACAATGACAGATAAAGCTCTGGCTTTAGCAAAAGAAAAAGGTCTAGATGTAATTCTTGCAGAAGGTGGCAATTATTTTGCTTGGATTGGAGAGACTGTAAATGTGTACGAAGATTTCATAATTGATTATAGCGATTATGAAGATATTATCGTGGGTGTCTTTTCCGGTGATGAGCCATCTGCTCCGGAGATAAAGGAACAGGCAAAAAACATTAAAAACGCAGAAAAAGCATTTCCAAACGTTCCATATTTCGCAAATCTGTTTCCGTGTTACGCAGATTTAAAAACTGCGTTAAAAGCAGATAGTTACACGCATTATTTAGAAGAATATGGGAAAGAATTCCTCTCTAAGACAAATGAACCACGTATGATTTCTGTGGATTTTTATCCGTTTATCAGAACAAACAATGAAAAAATGTTTTATAACTATGAATTGTTTACTGATAAAGCGTTGGAATATAATGCAGACATACATATGTTTATTCAATCATGTGTTTCCACTGACGGTTCCCACCGTATGTTGAACGAGAAGGAAATTATGGTGCAAGTAAGCACTGCGCTTGCATATGGAGCAAAGGCATATTCATACTTCCTTTACACACCTGCAGGAGAAGGATTTCCGGAAGGGCTTGTTGATAGAGAAGGGAAACCTGCCACCATGTACCATTATGCAAAGAAGGCGAATGCGTCAGTGGCATCCCTCGAAAATGCTTATATGCACTATGATTATGTGAATACTATACCTGTTACAGATGATGAGCGTGATTATGCAGAAGGTGCTTTTTCTTTTCTTCCTGTTCTTAAGAATGTAGGTACTTGTGAAGAATCGCAAATACTGGAAAATGTGAGTGCAACTAATCGTGCATTGGTAAGCATTTTACGTGATAAAAAAGGAAATGAAGCTTTTTATATTATGAACTATTTTGATAACGGCGATCCAGAGATGGAGGAGGACTGTACTATTACATTAAATCTGAAAGACATGAAGAAAGTTGCGCTTTACGGAACTACAGATTGTCTTGAAGGAGAGGTACAAGATGTGAAAAAGAATGAATTCACATACACGCTTGCTCCGGGTGAAGGAATGTTAGTAATACCATATCGTAAATAATTGAAATTAGGGGAGGCATGATATGAAAAAAATTATTGAAGCAATCAACAACATTTTTGGTTTTGTTACGCCGGTGTCCGATTTTTTGTGGGATTTTCCTAGAAACTTTGAGTGGTATAAAAATATCCCTTTGTTGGGTGACTTGTCACTGGCTATAATTGTACTGATTGGTTCCGGGCTTTTCTTTAGTTTTAAATTAGGGTTTGTTCAGGTAACCCACTTTAAAAAAGGAATTAAAACACTGGCAAGAAAGAGAACTGCAGAAACAGGCATTTCTCCATTGGCATCCTTTTTCCTAAGTACTGCCATGAGAGTAGGACCGGGTAATATTATTGGTGTAACAGGGGCTATTGCAGTCGGAGGACCGGGAGCGTTGTTCTGGATGTGGATATCTGCATTCTTCGGTATGGCCACAGCTTATATGGAGGGTACTTTAGCACAGATATTCAAAGAGAAAAAAGAGGATGAATTTGTGGGAGGACTTCCATTCTATGGAAGAAAGTTGCTTGGCAATAAAATTTGGATTGGCGTTTTTCTATCACTTTTATATATTTTGTATGCATTATGTTGTCTGCCTGCGCAGGGCTTTAATGTGGTTTCTTCTGTGGGCAGAATTGCAGAAGTGGTAACCGGAAATGTTATTCAGTCGGATGCGATTTTCTACTACATAGTCGGAGTTATTGTAGTTGTTATGACAGCAGTTGTTGCCTTTGGTGGAATTAAGAAGGTGACGAAATGGACGGACAAGATGGTACCGGTTATGGCAGTAGTCTATGTCGTGACTGTATTGACATTAATTATAATTAACATTACAAGAATACCATTTTTCTTTACTGCTGTATTTGGCGGAGCATTTACTCCGGATGCTATTTTTGGTGGACTGTTTGGTACGGTACTAGCCCAGGGAGTAAAACGCGGCTTGATGTCAAATGAAGCAGGTCAAGGTACCATTACTATGCCGGCAGCCGCAGCGGATGCATCCCATCCATGTGAGCAAGGCATTGTTTCTTCTTTGGGAGTATTTTTGGACACCATTGTAATTTGTACACTAACCGGATTTGTGGTTGTTATGGGACGATGCTGGCTGGGAGATGCAGGGGCAACGTGGCTGGAATTGGATAAACTTCCGATGTTTACGGAGTCGGTGGCTACACTTACGCCGGGAACGGCGCTTAATGCAGTAATGTCAGTACTGGTGAGTTTGTGTTTTTGTCTGTTCGCTTACACCTGTCTACTCGGCATGATTAGTTTTTCGGAAATTGTGGCAAATCGTATCAGTACAACAAAAGCATGTATTAATATAGTGCGCGTGGTTTGCTTGTTTGTTGCAGCATTTGGTATCCTGTGTAATATTGCAGGACTGGAACTTGGAAATTTGTGGGCATTTTCAGATTTGGGAAATATTTTAATTGTGTACTTTAACATTCCCATTGTCTACATTGGAGCCAAGTATGTGTTCCGCGCGACAAAGCATTATAAGAAAAAAGATGGTACTCCATTTACCTCTAAGGTAATTGGAAGAAATGATTGTACGTATTGGGACGAGAAAGCAAAAGAAGAAGAGTAAAGTAAAAAATCGACTACTATCAGTAGTCGATTTTTAAATACCTATCTTTTCTTATAACGTATCTCCACGTTTTACATATCCTGGTGTCTCAGCATCCGCAACTAATTCTTTGCAGTGAAGTACCTTGGAATGTTTTCCAACAACATAGTTTTCAACGTGAATACCTTCTTCAATATAAGAACTTGGAAGAATTACAGAATTCTTAATTACCGTTCCTTTCTTAATCACACAACCGCGTCCCACAATGGAGTTGATAACTGTACCTTCGATTATACATCCGTTTGAGATAACAGATTGTTTAATCTCTGCAGTATCAAAGTAGTGTGTTGGGCAAGAGTCGTTTGTACGAGTAAAGATTGGCCATTCTTCATCAAACAAATTTTTTGTATCTTCATATTTAATTAAAGAAAGGTTTGCATCGTAGTAACTCTTGAAGTTTGTGATTGCGGCGAAATATCCTTCGTGTTTGTATCCGCGTACATCTAATTCTTCACATTCAATGTTAATGATTTGCGAAAGTGTGTACATAGAAGATAAGGATCTTGCTTTGTTAATCAGTTCGATAAATAAATCTTTCTTCATAACATATGTGTCCATGAAAATATCTCTCTCAGCTTCATTTCCGCGGTTTTTAGCAAGTGCCAAAACGCCATTTTGACGATTCAGTGAAAGGTATGCACAGTTCAAACAATTTGTAGTTGCATCATTGATAGAATGATACAATAAAGTAATGTCAGCACCACTTTTGATGTGGTCCTTTAAAAGCACATCAAAATCTTGTGTAAAAATCATGTAACTTGGTGTAATTACAACATATTCTTCATTCATCTTTTGGATACTGTCCATATTTTCCGCAAAGGCTGCAATATCAGTATTATAGATGTCATTTTTTGAGTGATTGTCCGCAAATAAAATTTGCAATTTCCCCTTTTTAGAGTTGATGTTGTAATGACGTCCGCTGCCAAGATGCTCAATTAAGGAACGTGGATTATTCCCTGCGTATACTTGAATACGGTCTATTCCGCTATTACTCATGTTTGAGATTGGGAAGTCAACAATTCTATATCTTCCAAGGAAAGAGAAAGCTCCAATAGGGCGGTAATCTTGCATTCCTTCTACCCAGATATGATTTCCGGATGTATTTACAATTCCAAATGCTCTTGCCATATTAATTTACCCCCTCTACATCATTTGCGATCAGTTCAATGTGCTCGCTGTCAGCACTTCCAACCACAGCACCTTTTCCAATTCTAACACCATCAGCAACTAGAACACGGTTAACAATAGCGCCGTCTTCAACAATTGCGTTAGGCATCAGGACAGAGTCAAAAACCTTTGCGTTGGTACCAACCTTGGTACTTGTAAATAAAACAGAATTTTTAACTTCGCCATCGATTACACAACCTTGCGTAATGTAGGCACGTTTAATATCTGCATTTGCCCCTACGTATTGTGGAAGTGTAGTCACATCTTCTGTATAAATCTTCCAAGATGAGTCCCCAAGGTCTAATTCGTTCTTATCATCAAGAAGGTCCATGTTAGCTTCCCATAAGGAATCAATTGTTCCAACATCTTTCCAATATCCTTTGAAGTTGTAAGCGTATAAATTGCGACCATCATTTAATAGTCTTGGAATAATATCTTTACCAAAGTCATGGTGCGAATTCTCATTTACCATGTCCTCTACCAACATCTGACGAAGAAGTTTCCAATTAAAAATGTAGATGCCCATAGAAGCAAGGTTGCTCTTTGGAACAGGTGGTTTTTCTTCGAACTCGATGATGCGTCCGGTTTCGTTTGTATTCATAATACCGAAACGGCTTGCCTCATCCATTGGAACACCGATGACTGCAATAGTAGCATCTGCGTTATTTTCTTTATGATGTGCAAGCATATCATCATAATCCATCTTGTAAATATGGTCACCGGAAAGAATTAATACATATTCTGGTTCGTATGTATCGATGAAGTCTATGTTTTGTGAAATAGCATCCGCTGTACCACGATAAACGTCTAAGTTGGAATCAGCTTTTTCACGCGGAGGCAAAACAAAAACACCACTATTTTTCGCATCTAATCCCCAACGTCTTCCAGCTGCAACGTAGCTGTTTAATAAAATTGACTCATATTGAGTAAGTACTCCAACGATATCGATACCGCTGTTTGCGCAGTTGCTTAACGGGAAGTCAACGATACGGTATTTGCCACCGTATGAAACTGCCGGTTTGGCAACTTTGTTAGTTAAATCATGTAGACGAGATCCACGGCCACCGGCCAGAATCATTGCTAACATATTATTTTGTTTCATAACGAATCCTCTCTTTCGATTTACTAATTCTTATTATACATCCTTTTGTTTATTTTGGCTATAAATTCGCTAAAAAATTTAAAAATGTGTATAAAATAACCAAAATATTCCACTTTCTGACATAATTCATGAGCAAATCGACATTGAATAGCAAAAATATTTTGTATAAAATAGCTAAGGAAATGATGTGCCCCTATGTGAATTCATGCAGGGGCAAAAAATATATCTAATAGATAAAAAAATGACTTGACGCGGACTTGCGCTTATGATAAGATATACGGGCGAATGGAAGTAGGTCTTTTTTTTATGCCTAAAAATAGGTAGTCTCGCAAACTACCATGTAACACGTAAAACATTGAAAAAAAGCGAGGTGGAAGTTGTGCGTACAAGAATAACATTGGCATGTACAGAATGTAAACAACGTAACTACAATACTACTAAGGATAAGAAAACTCATCCTGAACGTATGGAGACAAAAAAATATTGTAGATTCTGTAAATCACACACATTACACAAAGAGACGAAATAATATCGTTGAAAGGAGTGAATGTTATGTCTGAAACTACAGTAGAAAAACCAAAAAAGAAAAGCTGGTTCAAAGGTCTTAAAGCTGAATTTAAGAAAATCATTTGGCCGGATAAAAAAACACTTGTTAAAGAAACTGTAGCAGTTATCGTGTGTTCTGTTCTTCTGGGCGGAATCATTGCAATCGTTGATGCGTTAATCCAATACGGTATTGACTTCATTGTAAGATAGTTGCTAACGGGGAGAAAGGTGATTTTATGTCAGAAGCAAAATGGTATGTAGTTCATACTTATTCAGGGTATGAAAACAAAGTAAAAGCAAACATTGATAAGACAATTGAAAACAGACACCTTGAGGATCAGATTTTGGAAGTAAGAGTTCCGATGCAAGAAGTTGTAGAAAGCAAAAACGGCACTCAGAAAGTTTCTCAGAAAAAAATGTTCCCGGGATACGTTATGCTTCATATGATTATGAATGATGACACATGGTATGTAGTAAGAAATACCAGAGGGGTAACAGGATTTGTCGGACCTGGGTCTAAACCGGTTCCACTGACAGAAGCAGAAATCGATGCTTTAGGAATTATGAATGCAGAGGTTGTTTCAAATTATGAAGTTGGGGAAACAATTGTGGTTGCTTCCGGTGCATGGAAAGACACAGTTGGTATGGTTAAAGAAGTAAATCCTCAAAAACAAACTTTGACAATCAATGTAGAATTGTTTGGTCGCGAGACCCCAGTAGAGATTAGTTTCTCAGAAGTGAAAAAAATGTAACAATTAAAAGTGGGAGGGAAATCCCCGCGAATACCACAAGGAGGTACACAAAATGGCAAAAAAAGTACAAGGTTATATTAAATTACAGATTCCAGCTGGAAAAGCAACTCCAGCTCCACCGGTAGGTCCAGCACTTGGTCAACACGGTGTAAACATTGTTGAATTTACAAAACAATTCAATGCTAGAACAGCAGATCAAGATGGTATGATCATCCCTGTTGTTATCACAGTTTACAATGATAGAAGCTTTAGCTTCATCACAAAAACACCACCAGCAGCTGTATTAATCAAAAAAGCTTGCGGACTTAAATCAGGTTCAGGTGTTCCAAACAAAACAAAAGTAGCTACTATTACAAAGGCTCAATTAGAAGAAATTGCTAAGATTAAGATGCCTGACTTAAATGCTGCTTCAGTTGAAGCTGCTATGAGCATGATCGCAGGAACATGTCGCAGTATGGGTGTTAAAGTAGAAGAATAGGCTGTGAACACTTAATGAGGCGATGCCGAATTTAGTGAGAACGCCGTTACCGAGACTCAGCGAGGCGTTGCCGAGTGCTAGTCGAGCGTAACTACATTGTGAACAAAAACGTGGGAGGGCTCGCTCCCGATATTACCACTAGGAGGTTATTGAATATGAAAAGAGGAAAGAAATATTTAGAAGCTGCTAAATTAATCGAAAGAGGAAATCTTTACGAAAAAGCAGAAGCAATTGCATTAGTTAAAAAAGCAGCAGTTGCAAAATTCGATGAAACTATTGAAGCTCATATCAGAACAGGTTGTGACGGACGTCATGCAGACCAACAAATCCGTGGTGCTGTAGTATTGCCACACGGAACAGGTAAAACAGTTCGTATCTTAGTATTTGCTAAAGGTGCAAAAGCTGACGAAGCTTTAGCAGCAGGAGCAGATTACGTAGGAGCTGAGGAATTAATTCCAAAGATCCAAAACGAAGGATGGTATGAATTTGACGTAGTAGTTGCCACACCAGATATGATGGGTGTTGTTGGTCGTCTTGGTCGTGTACTTGGACCAAAAGGCTTAATGCCAAACCCAAAAGCTGGTACAGTAACAATGGACGTTACAAAAGCTGTTAACGATATCAAAGCTGGTAAAATCGAATACAGATTAGACAAAACAAACATTATCCACGTGCCAGTAGGAAAAGCTTCTTTCACAGAAGAGCAATTAGCGGACAACTTCCAAACGCTTATCGATGCAATCAACAAAGCAAAACCAGCAGCATTAAAAGGTCAATACTTGAAGAGTGTAACACTTACTTCAACAATGGGACCTGGTGTAAAAATTAATCCTGCAAAATTGTAAGATTTGTTATTGACATCCAATATATACCTTGCTATAATATGCAAGGAATTAACTGCCGAAGACAGTAGGTGCCGTAAGGCATAAGGTTTTAAACGCCTACCGAGGAGATTGAAATTCATTAAATGAGTTTACAAAACCTCTATGTCTTTGGACATAGAGGTTTTTTATCTTATGAAACAATCGGCGGTGCGCAGTATTCGTAACACCAGGCCACAGACCGCCTGCAAGCAGGCTGGTTGCTGCTTCGCAGCTCCCGTCTGAGGCTTATGAGGGTTGTCACCCTCACCGAATTATATAAACAGTCAATAGATTGCAAGCAATCATTGTCTGTTTCTACAATTCACTGGCGTTCCGAACTGTTATCAAAAATAATATAAGGAGGTGCACCATTCGTGGCAAAAGTTGAATTAAAACAACCAATCGTTGCAGCAATCGCTGAAGACGTAAAGGACGCACAATCAGTTGTTATCGTTGATTACCGTGGTTTAACTGTAGCTCAAGATACAGAATTACGTAAACAATTAAGAGAAGCTGGTATCATTTACAAGGTTTGCAAAAACACAATGATGAAAAGAGCGTTCGAAGGAACACAATTTGAAGGTCTTACACAATACTTAGAAGGACCAAGCGCTATGGCAGTATCAAAAGATGATGCTACAGCAGCAGCAAGAATCCTTTGCAAGTTCGCAAAAGACGCTGACAAATTAGAAGTAAAAGCTGGTGTTGTTGAAGGTAAGGTATACGATGAAGCTGGTGTAAAAGCATTATCTACAATTCCTTCAAGAGAAGAGTTACTTTCAAAATTACTTGGAAGCATCCAATCACCTATCGCAAACTTTGCTCGTGTTATTAAACAAATCGCTGAAAATGGCGGTGCAGTAGCAGAGGACGCAGAAGCAGCAGTTGAAGCTCCAGTAGAAGAAGCTCCGGTAGAAGCTGAAGTTACAGAAGCTCCTGCAGAAGAAGTAGCAGAAACAACTGCAGAATAATGAAATAATTTAAGAAACAAAAACAATATTTTTTACGGAGGTAAATAAAAATGGCAAAATTAACAGTAGCTGAAATGATCGAAGCGATCAAAGAATTATCAGTATTAGAATTAAACGATTTAGTAAAAGCATGTGAAGAAGAATTTGGTGTATCTGCAGCAGCAGGTGTTGTAGTTGCAGCAGCAGGTGCTGGCGAAGCAGCAGCAGCTGAAGAAAAAGATGAATTCAACGTAGAGTTGACAAATGCAGGTGCTTCAAAAGTTAAAGTAATCAAAGTTGTTCGTGAAATCACAGGACTTGGATTAAAAGAAGCTAAAGAAGTAGTAGACGGAGCTCCAAAGGTAATCAAAGAAGCTGTTTCTAAAGCAGAAGCTGAAGAAATCAAAGCTAAATTAGAAGCTGAAGGTGCAGAAGTTACATTAAAATAATTCTTTTAATGGAATATGCGAAACACAGGGCGTTGTACATAAAATGTGCAATGCCCTTTCTTTTTATAATTTATGCTGTAAAAAATTTCTAAAAAGTTATTGACACTCCTTGCATCTTGTGGTACATTTTAAGTTGCACTATTGTGGAGTACTGTGCTTGAAGTGTGCCCAGATACTCTCAAAATTATTGATACGAGGAGTGAAAACGTCAATGGAGAAAAACAGAATTCATCCTATTAAAAGCGGAAAAAGTTCGCGTATGAGCTATTCTAGACAAAAAGAAGTTCTACAGATGCCGAACTTAATCGAGGTGCAGAAGGATTCTTACCAATGGTTTCTTGATGCGGGATTAAAAGAAGTATTTGCAGACATTTCGCCAATTACTGATTACAGTGGGCAATTGAGTCTGGAATTTGTTGATTTTACATTATGCAAAGATGATGTGAAATATACAATCGAAGAATGTAAAGAGCGTGATGCTACTTATGCAGCACCATTAAAAGTAAAAGTAAGATTATATAATAGAGAAACGGATGAGATTAACGAACATGAGATTTTCATGGGAGATTTGCCTCTCATGACAGCAACTGGAACATTCGTAATTAACGGTGCAGAACGTGTTATCGTTAGCCAGTTAGTTCGTTCGCCAGGTATTTACTATGCAATCGGACACGATAAGATTGGTAAAGAATTATATTCATCTACTGTAATTCCTAATCGTGGTGCATGGCTTGAGTATGAAACAGATTCCAATGACGTATTCTGGGTTCGTGTAGATAGAACAAGAAAAGTTCCTATCACAGTATTAATTCGTGCTCTTGGAGTAGGTACTAATGCTGAGATTATCGAAATGTTCGGTGAAGAACCAAAGATTTTAGCAAGTTTCGGAAAAGATATTGCAGAAAATTACCAAGAAGGTCTCTTAGAATTATACAAGAAGATTCGTCCGGGCGAACCTCTTGCAGTAGATAGTGCAGAAAGCCTTATTACTGCAATGTTCTTTGATGCAAGAAGATATGATCTTGCAAAAGTAGGACGTTATAAATTCAATAAGAAATTAGCATTCAAATATCGTATTGCTGGACAAGTTTTGGCAGAAGATGTTGTAAGTGTTGTAACAGGTGAAGTGATTGCACAGGCAGGAGAAAAATTGACAAATGAAAAAGCTGAAGCAATCCAGAATGCAGCAGTTTCTTATGTATGGATTCAGGGAGAAGACCGTAACATCAAGGTTCTCTCTAACATGATGGTAGACCTTAGTGCAATCGTGGATGTTGATCCGAAGGAAGTGGGAGTAACAGAAGCGGTATTCTATCCAGTGCTTGCTCAGATTTTAGAAGAGACAGCCGGAGACATTGACGAACTGAAAGAAGCAATCCGTAAAAATATAAATGAATTGATTCCAAAACATATTACCAAGGAAGATATTTTAGCTTCTATTAACTACAATATGCATTTGGAATATGGTATGGGAACAGATGATGATATCGACCACTTAGGAAACAGACGTATTCGTGCGGTTGGTGAATTGTTACAGAACCAATACAGAATTGGTTTGGCTAGATTGGAAAGAGTTGTTCGTGAAAGAATGACAACACAAGACTTGGAAGGAATTTCTCCACAGTCATTGATTAACATCAAGCCAGTTACTGCAGCTGTAAAAGAATTCTTTGGTTCTTCACAGCTTTCACAGTTCATGGATCAGAACAACCCATTAGGTGAGCTTACTCACAAGAGACGTTTGTCTGCACTTGGTCCAGGTGGTTTGTCAAGAGATAGAGCCGGATTCGAGGTCCGTGACGTTCACTATACTCACTATGGTAGAATGTGTCCAATCGAGACACCTGAAGGTCCAAACATCGGTCTTATCAACTCCCTTGCCACTTACGCAAGAATCAACGAATATGGTTTCGTAGAAGCACCATACCGTAAGATTGACAAGACAGATCCGAAGAACCCAGTCGTTACAGACGAAGTTGTATATATGACAGCAGATGAAGAAGATAACTATCACGTAGCACAAGCGAGTGAACCATTAGATGAAGAAGGACACTTCATTCATAAGAATGTTTCAGGTCGTTTCCGTGAAGAAACTCAAGAATATGAAAGAACAGCATTTGACTACATGGATGTATCACCTAAGATGGTATTCTCTGTAGCGACAGCTCTCATTCCATTCCTTGAAAACGATGACCCTACTCGTGCGCTGATGGGATCAAACATGCAACGTCAGGCAGTACCTCTTATGATTACAGAAGCTCCGGTTGTTGGTACAGGTATTGAAACAACTGCAGCAGTGGACTCAGGGGTATGTATGGTTGCAGAAGAAGCAGGTACAGTAGAACGTGCTACTTCAACAGAAATCATTATCAAACATGATGATGGCACAAAGAAAACTTATAAGTTAACAAAATTCTTACGTAGTAACCAGAGCAACTGCTACAATCAAAGACCAATCGTCTTAAAAGGCGAAAGAGTAGAAGCAGGACAGGTTATCGCTGACGGCCCATCTACTTCAAATGGTGAAATGGCTCTAGGTAAGAACCCACTCATCGGTTTCATGACATGGGAAGGTTACAACTATGAAGATGCTGTACTTCTTAGTGAAAGATTAGTACAAGATGATGTTTATACATCTATTCATATCGAAGAATACGAAGTAGAAGCTCGTGATACGAAGTTAGGAGCAGAAGAAATCACACGCGACATCCCAGGTGTTGGTGATGATGCTCTGAAGGACCTTGATGATAGAGGTATTATCCGTATCGGTGCAGAAGTTCGTGCGGGAGATA
The DNA here is from genome assembly GCA_045531155.1 of Faecalimonas sp. GTDB lineage: Bacteria > Bacillota > Clostridia > Lachnospirales > Lachnospiraceae > Faecalimonas. The sequence continues at coordinate 29,347 of JAZSDK010000066.1, forward strand.
TCTTAGTTGGTAAAGTAACTCCAAAGGGAGAGACAGAACTGACAGCAGAGGAAAGATTACTTCGTGCAATCTTCGGTGAAAAGGCAAGAGAAGTTAGAGATACTTCACTCAAAGTACCTCACGGTGAATATGGTATCGTTGTAGATGCGAAAGTATTTACAAGAGAAAATGGCGATGAATTATCACCAGGTGTAAATGAATCTGTTCGTATTTACATCGCACAGAAGAGAAAGATTTCCGTAGGTGATAAGATGGCTGGTCGTCATGGTAACAAGGGTGTTGTTTCCCGCGTATTACCTGTAGAAGATATGCCATTCTTGCCAAATGGACGTCCACTTGACATCGTGCTTAACCCACTGGGTGTACCATCACGTATGAACATTGGACAGGTACTTGAAATCCACTTGAGTCTTGCTGCAAAAGCATTAGGATTTAATATCGCTACACCAGTATTTGATGGTGCTAACGAAGAAGATATTATGGATACTCTTGATTTGGCAAATGATTATGTAAATCTTGAATGGGAAGAATTTGAAGCAAAACATGGTGCTTCACTGCTCCCGGAAGTATTACAATATTTGTCAGATAACAGAGACCACAGAGAATTGTGGAAAGGTGTTCCATTGTCACGTGATGGTAAAGTACGTCTTCGTGATGGTAGAACAGGAGAATATTTTGACAGCCCGGTAACAATCGGACACATGCATTACTTGAAACTTCACCACTTGGTAGATGACAAGATTCATGCACGTTCTACCGGTCCTTACTCATTGGTAACACAACAGCCATTGGGTGGTAAGGCTCAGTTCGGTGGACAGAGATTTGGTGAAATGGAAGTTTGGGCACTGGAAGCATACGGTGCTGCATACACATTACAGGAAATCTTAACTGTAAAATCCGATGACGTTGTTGGTCGTGTGAAGACATACGAAGCAATTATTAAGGGTGAAAATATTCCGAAACCAGGTATTCCGGAATCATTCAAGGTACTTCTTAAAGAATTACAATCACTTGGTCTTGATGTAAAAGTTCTGAAGGATGACAACACAGAAGTTGAAATCACAGAAAGCATCGACTACGGTGATACAGATTTACATTCAATTATTGAAGGAGACAGAAGATATCAGGAAGAAGAATCATTTGCAGAACATGGTTACAGCCAACAAGAATTTGAAGGCGGAGAGCTTGTGGATGTAGAAGAAGATTCTTATGAAGATACATTCGATGCATTAGATGCAATGGATGTGGATTATGATATGTTAAACGAAGAATAGGAGGATTGCCATAAATGCCAGTAAATAATAACGAAGCAGCATACGAGCCAATAACATTTGATGCAATCAAAATCGGCTTGGCGTCACCTGAAAAGATCTTAGAGTGGTCAAGAGGCGAAGTAACAAAACCAGAGACAATCAATTACAGAACTTTGAAACCGGAAAGAGACGGTCTCTTCTGTGAAAGAATTTTTGGACCTAGCAAGGACTGGGAATGTCACTGTGGTAAATACAAGAAAATCCGTTATAAAGGTGTAGTTTGTGACAGATGTGGTGTTGAAATCACAAAAGCAAGTGTAAGACGTGAGCGTATGGGGCATATTGCCCTTGCGGCTCCTGTTTCACATATCTGGTACTTCAAGGGAATCCCTAGCCGTATGGGATTAATCCTTGACTTATCACCAAGAACATTGGAAAAAGTATTATACTTTGCATCTTATATCGTATTAGATAAAGGTGAAACAAACTTACAATACAAACAAGTATTGTCAGAACAAGAATATCAAGAAGCAAAAGAAACATGGGGCAATACTTTCCGTGTTGGAATGGGTGCTGAAGCAATTCAGGAACTCCTTAGGGCAATTGATCTTGATAAAGAATATGAAGAATTACAAGCAGGATTAAAAGGTTCTTCCGGACAAAAACGTGCAAGAATCGTAAAACGTTTGGAAGTTGTAGAAGCATTCCGTGGTTCAGGAAACAAACCGGAATGGATGATTATGAATGTAATCCCTGTAATTCCACCAGATTTACGTCCAATGGTACAGTTAGACGGTGGACGTTTTGCAACATCTGATTTGAATGATTTATACAGAAGAATCATCAACAGAAACAACCGTTTAAGAAGATTATTAGAATTAGGCGCTCCGGACATTATTGTACGTAATGAAAAGAGAATGCTTCAGGAAGCTGTTGACGCACTTATCGACAATGGTCGTCGTGGCCGTCCGGTAACAGGTCCTGGTAACAGAGCACTCAAATCATTGTCGGATATGTTAAAGGGTAAATCAGGACGTTTCCGTCAAAACTTACTTGGAAAACGTGTTGACTACTCAGGACGTTCCGTAATCGTTGTAGGACCAGAGCTTAAGATTTATCAGTGTGGTCTTCCAAAAGAAATGGCTATCGAATTATTCAAGCCATTCGTTATGAAAGAGTTAGTAGCTAATGGTACTGCTCACAATATTAAAAATGCGAAGAAGATGGTAGAAAGACTTCAACCAGAAGTTTGGGATGTTTTGGAAGAAGTAATTAAAGAGCATCCGGTTATGTTAAACCGTGCCCCTACCCTTCACAGACTTGGTATTCAAGCATTTGAACCAATCCTTGTTGAAGGTAAGGCTATCAAGCTTCATCCACTTGTATGTACCGCATACAACGCCGACTTCGACGGTGACCAGATGGCTGTCCATCTGCCATTATCTGTAGAAGCACAGGCTGAATGTCGTTTCTTACTTCTTTCACCTAACAACTTACTGAAACCATCAGATGGTGGTCCGGTAGCTGTTCCTTCACAGGATATGGTTCTTGGTATCTACTATTTGACACAGGAGAGACCAGGAGTTAAGGGTGAAGGTAAATCGTTTAAGAACTTAAACGAAGCAATCTTAGCTTATGAAAATGGTGTTATCACCTTACACTCACGCATCAAAGTTCGTGTAACGAAGACAATCGATGGCGAAGTGAAGAGTGGTACAGTAGAATCTACTTTGGGACGTTTCTTATTCAACGAAATCATCCCTCAGGATTTAGGTTTTGTAGATAGAACTATCCCTGGAAATGAACTTTTATTGGAGGTTGATTTCCTTGTCGGAAAGAAACAAAACAAACAGATTCTTGAAAAAGTAATTAATACACATGGTGCTACAGTAACAGCGGAAGTATTGGATAAAATCAAAGCAACAGGATACAAGTATTCTACAAGAGCTGCGATGACAGTATCTATTTCCGAAATGACAGTGCCTCCACAGAAACCACAGATGATTCAGGAAGCACAAG
>JAZSDK010000008.1:0-2132 GCA_045531155.1 Faecalimonas sp.
GCACCACTGATTACAAAGAAGATAGCAAGTAATGGTGATGTCCACTTGTCTGACCTTCCCATCAAGTCTTCTGACAAAGGACAAATGTTACAGAAGATTGTTCCAAGCATCATACATACTAAAAGGGAAGAAAATGCAATATGTACCGGTCCAATATGGAAGTCAAGCATAGAAAGTGCAACTGTCATAAATACAAATGCAATTGTCATGTTCAAACGGTTGGTATTCGAGTGGAACATCTTTTCCAACTGAGTTAAAATCCATCCCATAATTGCACCAAGAATTAAGGAACATACAATTTCCACCAATGGATTTACAATAATAGAAACCAAATCTACCTGGCCACTCAAAAGAGTTTTCGCAACACCAAATGATACTGCAAATACAATCAAACCAACGGCATCGTCCAATGCTACGATTGGAAGCAATAATTTGGTAAGCGGACCGTCTGCCTTGTACTGACGAACAACCATAAGAGTTGCAGCCGGAGCTGTCGCTGTTGCAATAGCACCAAGTACAAGAAGCTGTGGTAAAGATAATTTGTCCGGCATCATATAATGCACGCCTAAAAGTGCTAAATCTACAAACAATGTTGCAACAAGTGCCTGCACAATACCGATAACAAATGCCTGCTTTCCTGTCTTTTTTAATTCTTCTAATCTAAATTCACTACCAATAGAAAAGGCAATGAAACCTAAAGCCACATCTGCTACAAGTCCTAACGCTTCTACTGCATGCATAGAAGAAAATCCAAAACCATCAATTCCTAATGCACCAACACAGTAAGGTCCAATAAGAACACCGGCAATCAAATATGCGGTTACATCCGGTAATTTAAATGGTTTAAAAAGTCTTGTCATAAGAAGTCCTGCTAAGAGGGCTATTGATACTGATAATAATGTACTCATAATCTTCACTCCTTTAGATTTTTAACCACAGACAAGTATACGACTGCAATTGGGGAAAATCAAGCAATTTTCTAAACTTTTTGTAAACTTTATTTCTACGTAGCCAAATTTCTTGAAAACATGCCCACTTTATCTTATAATGTAGTTTTAGGAGGGATTTACTTATGATTAGAATTATTTCAGACAGTACTTGTGACTTATCGAAAGAATTAATTGAAAAATATGATATTGCAATACTGCCACTACACATTCATTTAGGAGAAGAAGAATATCAAGATGGTGTTACTATTACACCTGATGAAATCTATACATGGGCTGATGCTAATAACACAACGCCGAAGACATCGGCAGCTTCTATGATTGAAGTAATTGATATGTTTGAACCTTATATTAAAAATGGGGATGAGATCATCAGTTTTTCTATTTCAAGCAGCATGTCAGCCAATAACAACGTAATGCGTCTTGCTGCCGAAGATTTGGAAGCAGAGGATAAAATTCATGTCATTGATTCTGCAAACCTCTCCACCGGAATTGGTCTTCTTGTAATCGAAGCTGCTATTATGGCACAGGAAGGCAAATCTGCAAATGAGATTGTTTCTAAAATCGAAGAATTAAAACCTTTAGTAAGTGCAAGCTTTGTGGTAGATACGCTTACTTATCTTCACAGAGGTGGTCGCTGCAGCGGTGTTGCCGCTTTAGCCGGTGGTGTATTGAAGTTGCATCCAAAGATTGTTGTTGAAAATGGTAAAATGGATGCCAACAAAAAATATCGTGGCAAAATGAGCATGGTTATTAAATCTTATGTGCAAGACATGGAAGAAGATTTAAAAAATGCAAAAAAAGACCGCGTGTTTATTACTCATTCCGGATGCGACCAAAGTATTCTTGATGAGATTCATGGATATTTAGCAGAATTAAATTTATTTGATGAGATTTTAGTTACTCGTGCAGGTGGTGTAATCTCCAGCCATTGCGGACCTGGAACACTTGGTGTGTTATTTATTAAAAACTCATAATTTCTTGGAGTCAATATAGCATGAAGAAAGAGAATAAAAAGTTAGCACAGGAACAACGCGCAGCCCAGCGAAAAAAGGAAGCGCGTAGAAATTTAATTAAAAATATATTTGCATTTGGTATTCCTGCTTTGGCTGTTGTGGCTCTTGTAGTTTTGATTATCTGGGACCCATTTTCAAAGGTTACTGGAAATAATTTGTTTACAGGCTC
>JAZSDK010000054.1:0-5565 GCA_045531155.1 Faecalimonas sp.
TAAAGTATCACATTCAAGACATTTATACCACTTATCTGCGTACCACTTCATTTCATTTCCATTAGCACTGTATCCTATATGATATGGCCTTTTTACTGGAACTTCCAAAAATAATTCTTCTCCAATCTGTTTTTCAAAAAAATCTTTCCATTCTGTAAATTGATTCCATGAGTTAATTCTTGTCTCTATTCTTTCATCGCATTTACATTGTTTCATTGAAACCACTCCGTTTCTATTGTTGGAATATAAATTTGAATAGTTGTTCCTTGAGGAACAAGCCTATAAAATATACTTGTCCCATCCCAACTGCTTTATTTCGTAATAATCCGGGGAATTTATTAACCCAAAGTTATTTTCCTTATTACAGGTATTTTTTTCAATATTGATTGGTGTGTTCCATTCTGATTCGCATTCCGTGCAACAGCAAAATAGAGTTTCTGTGGATATGTCCTTCACAATCTCTACCCAACCTTGATTACATATTGGACACCATTTTACTTTATTTTCATACATATTATTCACCACCTATAATATCTTTTGCTGCATATTGGTAGTCAATTCCCGGGAAAACTGTAATTATATTATTTGTCCCTTGCTGCGTAACACTTTTATAATTCATTCAATGAACCCAAAAACTCTAACGGAGCTTTGCAAAATTCATTTGCTTTTGAATTTTTTATTATTTCCAACATTATTTTTTCATCAGGAGGATATTTTTTATTTTCAATCAAAAACATTGCTCTGTTCCTTTTTACATAATCTAACAACGAAAAAAATGTTTGTTTTGATAAACTACGCAGATCTAACCTACACTTTATTTCTTCAATTCTTCCGTTCTCTAAAAAAAATTCTATACATGTTTCTTCTGTTTTTCCATATTGAACAATATCATCGCACCAACTTTCTTCTTTTCTTAGAAATTCAATATTGTATAATTGATATTCCATATTTTTCTGCCCTAAATTACAACTATATTTTTCATCAAAAATGATATTACATTCAAATTGCCAAATTGCCATTATAATTCTCCTTTTTTAATCAAACCTTAATAAATCTTCTATAGTAAAATATCCTAAATATGGCAATTCTACTCTTTTAACCGGAACTTCCGTCAATCCTAATTTGAGAGCAGCTATTAGTCTATGGTGACCATCAACCACATATATTTGACCATTATATTCCACATTTTTTATTGATGCTTTGGTTCTTCGCAAAAACGTATTACTTTTCTTTTTTAGGATATATCCGCAACTAACCCTGATTTTCCCAAACTTCTAATGTCATCTTTGAATTAAATCCAAATATCCCATTCTCTTTTTTGCTACTTATTTCAGACAATACTTCTATCGCAACATCAACATTTTCATTTAATGCCAAACAATATGTCGCTGCTTCTGTTCTGACTACGACATTCTCACTATTTAACATATCCCTTATACATTATATCCTTTATTACTCTAAAAAAAATGTCGGTTTTTGTATGTTTTTTTCAATTACTTATCCTTTTACCATAATCCAATTTGTCCGCATTTGTATAATGTTTTTCGTACACTTTAGGAAGTTCGTTATGTTTTAGAATCATTTGGGTAGTAGTGTTACAAAAACGCTTGACCACTACAGACTTCAAATATTTTCAAAAAATCATTCCCTTATCCCATTGCTGAATAAACATCTTTGCTTCAAATCCAACCAATCCTCTTATTCCACTTAATTCTTCTAATATCATCTTGGCTTCTTTAGGCAAAATTTTTATCAAACTTGATGCCACACATAATCTAACATAAACATTATTATCCTTCATATATGGCTCCAACAATAATAGTTGCTTATCTGCTTCTAACTTCCCCCTAATTTTTATTATTCTAATTGAATGACAATTGGCATGTTTAGAATCTCCTTTTTCCAGTGCTTCCCCATAGTTAATTGCTGCATCAATAAAATCGACTACACATTTTTGATAATTATTCATCATTTTTCTCCTCACTAAAAGTTTACAAATATCCAGCCTGTACTGGTTTCAATAACCTCTCCATATCTTCGTAATATATCAATTCCAAATTCAAATTGTTGTTCAAAACTTTGTCCACTTAACCATTGCCTAACAGTCAACCCATTTGTTGCCCCAGAAGCTGGAATAGATGAATAATAACCACTAATTTGTGCATGTACACTTCCCGCTCCATTTGGTATTGATATAATATTATTTACATTATGAACTGCATTAGCCGCAAATCCCGAACTATTTATTTGTGATTGTTCTACTATATGATGCCATGCATTTCCTTCTCCAGCCGAACCCCAAAAACGTTTTAATTTATCAAACGTATCAAATCCGATACTTGGAACAGAATCTTCATCATCCGCTGCCTCTTACTGTTACGCTGACGCGGTTGCCTTAATACTTTTTGGAAATCGCTCGCCCCATGCATCTACTGTATCCCATTATAAAAATTTTTCTCCAAAACAAAATCATTGGGGAAAACAGGACATACTATCTTCTTACTTAGTAACCCACACAAAAACGATTCCATACTCATTGCATATCTCATACACTTTGCATATCTCGACTCATATACCACTATTTCTATGATATTGCTTTTATAATTCCAAAATAATTCGTCACCATTATCCGTAATTCCCCATGGAAACAAACCCTCTTTATCATTGTAAAAATCTAATGGAAAATGTTGGGGGAATTCACCTTTCATACTTATATACGCTTCCTTCATAACAGTGAACTTCTCTATGGAATTTAAATTCTCGTTTTCAGAAAACGGAGATAATATCCACAAAAAATTATTAATCCCTCCTTCGCCGTACAAGTCGATAAACATTTTGTAGTCATCCGGAAAGATAATTCCTATTTTTTGCTCAACTTCTTCCCATTCGTTTTTCTTACACATTTCTGATTGAATATGTAAAATTTTTTTAAGCTGATAATCCATAAATAGACCTACTTTCTGTTTAATATTGTTTGATATATATTCAATCCACCGCTTCCTTGTGCTCGAATGGCGATCCCATTCGGTATAAGATTATTTCCTTCATAGATGGGAACAACGCTATAATTTACAACTTCCCCGCCTTCTACTGCATTACGAACACTAGCTTCTATCATGCTCATTATGGGATGATTAACTGGATTGTTGTAATCCGGTCTAAGGCATCATATGTCGCCGTTACCGTAAGACCGGTCCGGTCCGTTGCCGTCAGCGGATTGCCTTCTGCGTCGTAAGTAAAGGTCTCTCTGGTGCCGTCCGGGTAGGTTACCATTGTGACATTTCCATTCTCATCCGCTGTCATGGTAGCCAAAAGCACATCTTTTCGGGTCACCGTAGCGACTCTGGTTGCCGTATCGTACGTGGTGTGACTGCTTACGCCATCTGCCGTAAGAATGCCGATTAAGTAATGCTATCCAAATACAATTTTTTTACTTGTTTCATTCACTTTTTTCTATTTTGTAAACTATGATTGGCTTTTCTTTGTTATTATCATATACATACAACTTTTTACACATAGGGCATCTCCATACATCGTATTTAGGTGCAGGTATCATCCAAGGCTGAATATTTTCACAATTAAAAATTGCCTCCCATTCTCTATCCGTATATACTTTTAATTGAATATCATTAGGGATTTCATGATTGCTCAACTTTTCTCCACATGTACAAGTCACTCTAGCCATTCGTTATCTCCTTATAATTCCTTCCATTGTCCATATTTCCACTGTGCCCGGCATTTCGCCTCCATATATTCCCAACACTCTTTCTATTACTATATTTGCATCATACAAAATCAATCCTGTATTTCTTCCATCAATTATTACCATTGTTGCTCCTTGTCTAAATCCAGCTTGAATTCTCGTTACAGGGGTATTTAAACTTGTTCCTGTCAATGTCTTTAACTCCGTTAAAACATCGTTTACTAAAAAATCTGGCGTTCTATTTCCTGGAATATTAGAACGCGGAATTATTTCGACATTATTTCCATTATTTATCAAATCATTAACCATTGTTCTCTCAGCAACCGTTAGTCCATTCAATTCACCAGTCAAAGTCCCATTAGTATCTGTACCACCAACGCATCCTCTATTGCCATTACCAAAAATATTTCTTATGGAAGAAAATCCTTGTTGAATTCTTCCCCAATTCCTTATTGCTTGGGAAATGGTAATTGCTCCAATTGCGAATGTCGTCAATCCCCGGAATCCTGCCTGCCAATATTCGCCATTTTGAATAGATTCAATCGTTCCGGCCACGCCTGCTATAGTTCCAACAGCACCCAATAAAATTTCTGCCATCACAACCGCTTCTGGCAAAAAATAGGCAACAAGCAACAGCCCTATTGCTAATTTCCCCCGCACCGTACTTTCCATTCGGTTACCGTATGCATCGGTAGTTGCCAACACCTGCATTAAACTACTGCAGGCATCGTTCACATAGTACGTTGTTTCGGGCTGCAGCCTTCCGCCGCCTCTTACGGTTACGCTTACGCGGTTTCCTTCCCCGTCGTAGGTGTAGGATTCCCAGGTGGTTACACCGGTTAAGTTGCCTGTTATAACAAAAGTCTCGTCTATTGATAATCCAATTCATTTTTTATATGATCTACTTCATTTGGTGTTAATTGGCATAAGCATAGTTCTACTATATTACCCAAATTCGATAAACCAACATATAACTTATCCATTTTCACAAATTTATAGGGCTTTTCTTCAGAAATTACAATTCTTATCCCATCCTCATATAAATGTGTTTTAAAATAATAGCATCTATTTTTTAATTCATCGCTTACCCTTATATCCCCCGTCTCATAAACATCAATATATAATTTGCTGCTATTTATATCATATTCTTCACTCAATAATAATGTAATCCGCTTTATTAATCCACTTGATATTCCTACAGCAATTTCTAAAAGAGATTTTTTTTCTTTTGAATATATCAAATTTTTAATGGGCTCTTCTTTTCTATCAAACAGTACTTTCAACGGAATATATTCTTCCAAACATATTGATGTTTTTACCAGTTGATTTTTTATTATATTTTCCATAATTATCTCCTTTTTACCAGCCATTAAACTGGGCGTGAATTATTACCGGTAAGAGTCCCTCTTGTCTTGGCGGAGAAAAAATAAACTCCCAATTTCCAGCAGTAATTAACTTTCCATATTCAATTCCAGAAGCCGTAGCCTGCTCCAATGAGTTATAAAAATCATTCATAAGTTCTTGCGTGTATAAATTGGGATTGGTGTATGCCGTACCTTCTCCTTCTATTATGTGTGCATAAACATCCTCATATATGTGTTCAGTAGCATTTCCATGAACCCACATTGTTTGGCCGTTTACAACAACTTCAAATGATCTAGGTATATTAGTATTAGAGTAATTATTTTGTGTTGCATTTATATTATCCCACACAGTTGCTGTATTACCCTCACTACCAACACACCCCTGATTATCATTCAATGCATCCAATCCGGATTGTGCCAGCGAATGAATATTTTCTGCGCTTGTACAATTACTTAATTCAAGTAATCCACACCCACGCAAGATTCCTATTGCGGACG
>JAZSDK010000013.1:0-2843 GCA_045531155.1 Faecalimonas sp.
CAGCCTCTATGCAAGGAACACGTCTTTTTATTCATGTAAAAGAGAATACCGATACATTTGAGATGACAGAGGAAAAAGAGGAACCAAGTGATATTGTTGCAGATAAGGATGGTATCATAAAAAGCATTGTAACAAGAAATGGCGTTCCGCAAGTAGTCGCCGGTGATGAGGTTCATCAGGGAGATATGTTAGTTTCCGGAGCAGTGGATGTGTTAAATGATGCAAAAGAAGTGGTCGGACATCATTATGTGACATCGGATGCAGATATTGTTTTAGAGCGCATTGTCCAATATGAAGATGTCATCACAAAAAAATACGAGAAAAAGCAATACACAGATAAAAAGAGACATTTATTTTTTATCAAATCCGGAAAACATGAATTTATGTTGGGATGGACCAAAAATTCATTTGAAAACTTTGAAGTGCAGACAAAGGAGACGGAGTTGAAGTTTGGCGAAAATTTTTATTTGCCATTTTTTGTGGGCAAAAAAACTCTTTTAGAGTATGAATATGTAGAATCGGAATATAGCAAAGAAGAAATGGAAACCTTATTAACAAATAATTACAAACGATTTTGTAAAGAATTAGAAGAGCAGGATGCTGTTATTTTGGATTCTAATTTCAATATTATTGAAGAGAAAAACGGTATGAAAGCAAGTGCTACCATAGCTTTGCTTGAAGAGGTCGGAATAAATAGGAAAATCGTTGATTTCCAATCGCCTCCTGTGGTAGAATAAAATGAATTATGAAATGAATTTGTGAGGAACTAGATACATGAGTATTTTGGAAGAATTTATAGAAATTCCGGCAGAGCACGAAAGCAATATATTTGGTCAATTCGATGCGTATGCGAAGAAGATAGAACGTACACTTCATGTCACTTTAATTGCACGTGATGGTAACGTAAAGATTCTTGGAGAAGCTGTTCGCGTTAACCAGGCAAAACGTGTACTTGAGCAGTTAATGGCTCTTTCCAAGCGTGGAAATACCATATCAGAACAAAATGTGGACTATGCCATTTCTTTGGTGTTTGAAGACAACGAAAAAGAGTTAGTAGAAATAGACAAGGATATTATCTGTCATACCCTTCAGGGCAAACCAATCAAACCAAAAACCGTAGGGCAAAAGAAATATGTAGATGCCATTCGCAAACAAATGATTGTATTTGGTCTTGGCCCGGCAGGAACGGGGAAAACCTATCTTGCTATGGCTATGGCGATTACCGCATTTAAGAATAATGAGGTTGGACGAATTATTTTGACGCGTCCTGCCATTGAAGCAGGAGAAAAATTAGGCTTTCTTCCGGGAGATTTGCAAAGTAAGATTGACCCATACCTCAGACCCCTTTATGATGCACTGTATCAGATTATGGGGGCAGAAAGTTTTATCAAAAACTCAGAAAAAGGATTAATTGAAGTTGCCCCTCTTGCCTATATGAGAGGCCGCACCTTAGACAATGCCTTCATCATTCTGGATGAAGCGCAAAACACAACACCTGCACAGATGAAAATGTTCCTGACGCGTATTGGATTCGGTTCAAAGGTTGTTATCACCGGTGATGCAACACAAAAGGATTTGCCGGCAGGTATGATTTCCGGTTTAGATGTTGCAACAAAGGTTGTGAAAAATATTGATGATATTGCGATTTGCAATTTAACAAGCAAAGATGTTGTAAGACATCCGCTGGTACAAAAGATTGTAAAAGCTTATGAAGAATACGAGCACAAGCAAGAACGTGCAAAAGAGAGAAGGAAAAAATAATGACCTTATTATTTGAAGAAGAAGGCGAATTGAACTTAGATTTGCCATGTAAGGAATTAGCAGAAAAAGTAATAAATGCTGCATTAGACTATGTCAATTGTCCATATGAAGCGGAAGTAAATTTATTACTGACAATGAATGATGAGATTCAGGAGATGAATGAGAATTTCCGAAGCATTGACAGACCGACGGATGTATTGTCTTTTCCCATGATTGATTACGCGGAAGCAGGAAATTTTGATTTCCTAGAAGATGTTATGGACGCTTTTCATCCGGATACCGGAGAATTGATGCTGGGTGATATTGTGATTTCCAAAGAGAAAGTGGTTTCTCAAGCAGAAGAGTATGGTCATTCTATTGAACGTGAGTATTCATTTTTAATCGCGCACAGTATGTTGCATTTGTTTGGCTATGACCATATGGAAGAAGATGAACGCATGGAAATGGAACAAAAACAAAAGGACATTTTAGAACGTTTGCAAATAGTTAGATAGAGGTTAATTTATGAACGGGGAACAAAAGAAGAAAAACAATAGTTCTCTTATACAGGGTGCGATATTAGCTGCTGCAGGCATTGTAACGCGCTTAATAGGGTTGGCGTATCGTATACCGGTTAATAATATCCTTGGCGATGAAGGTCAAGGCTTTTATGGCAGCGCATTTTCCATCTATAATATTGCCCTTTTACTTACCTCATATAGTTTGCCGCTTGCAGTATCGAAGCTTGTTTCGGCAAGAACAGCAAAGGGAGAACACAAGAATGCTATGCGTATTTTTAAAGGTGCGTTATTCTTTGCTATTATAGTCGGCGCAATTGTTGGACTCATTGTATTTCTGTTTGCGGATTTTATTGCAGGAAGCATCATGTCTCTTCGTTTGAGTGCATACGCACTTCGTGTCCTTGCTCCATGTTTATTTGTTGTTGCTGTTATGGGTGTGGTACGAGGATATTTCCAAGGTATGGGTACCATGGTGCCTACCGCTGTTTCTCAGATACTGGAACAGATAGTAAATGCCATTGTCAGCATTGTGGGTGCAAGCTATTTGCTGGAAATGGGCAAAAAAGTGGCAGAAGCAAAGAC
>JAZSDK010000149.1:0-11717 GCA_045531155.1 Faecalimonas sp.
TCACCCGCACCACGTAGTCCACCTGCAATAATGAATTGTGAACTTTGGAATGGTTGCAGGAATGCAACAAACAACATAATCTTTCCACCGATTCGAATGATTTCTGGGTCGCTATTATATAAGCCCACAATTTGTCCGCCAAAGAAGATAAAGACAAGGGCAAGGATTATTGAGAAGATCAGTCCAACTTTTCTGGTTCGACTACAATAAGCCTGTGCCATATCTGTTCTTCGTTTTCCAAGGGATTGACCCATTAGAGTAGTTGCTGATACGGCAAACGCTTGACCAGTCATAAAGGATAAGGCTTGAATGTTCATGCATACCTGATGGGTTGCATATGCAGTCGTACCTAGGGAAGCTACGGTTTTTGCGAAAATAATCATTCCTGCACGCATAAGGAGTTGTTCAATCATTGCAGGAAAACCAATATTTAGCATATTTCCGAGAACAATCTTGTTTGGTTTAAACCCTAGTTTAAATTCCAGTTTTAGGAAACCATTACCTTTCAGTATTACGGCAAATGCCATAATAAAGGCAACTACTTGGCCAAGGACTGTTGCAAGGGAAGCACCAGCAACACCCAGTTCAGGGAATCCTAAATTGCCATAAATCAATAACCAGTTAAAGATTACGTTTACCACATTGGCAATTAGATTATAAATCATGCAGGTTTTTGAATCACCAACCGCACGCAGGGATGCGGTAATGGTACTGGTCAAAGCAAAACTTAAGAAGCCAACCATTTGAATCTGTAAGTATTGGGTTGCCCATTTGGTAACGATATCTTCCGTAGAACCCATGAAGATTACCATTGGCTTTGCGAATAAGAAACCTAATATAGATAGAATAATAGTCGCGCAGAAAGTAAATAGCAGACCTTGACGCACTATCAAGTTTGCTTGTTTACTGTCGTTTGTACCTTTGTTTCTGGCAATTAACGCGGTAACACCTGTGTTCATAGCAATGAATGCAGTCATTAAAAGGAATTTTGGCTGAGTTGTAAGACCAACAGCTGCAAGAGCCTGTTTTCCGATTTCTGGATTCGCTTTGTCACCCATGGAACCAACCATCATAAGGTCTACCATGGAAGCTAACTGTGTAAGTAATAATTCAATAAAACTTGGCCATGCAATTCGTATAATATCTTGGTATAATTCCTTGGATTTGACACCATCCGGAAGTTTTTTATTCACCTTTAAATCCCCAAACACAATTTCATCACCGTATGGAAGTCTGTCTAAGGTTGTCTGTAATGAAGCGTTCTCTTTCAAAATAATCACCTAGTTTCCTTCTGTATAATATCTATTATAATTTGTTTGGAAAAATATGCAAGAATCTCGACAAATAAAATTTTGACAAGAACGCTGTAATATGTTAATCTAAATAAATAAGAATGACTTTAAAGATTGGAGATAACTACGATGGAAAGAATTAAAACATTAGAAACACGTAACTTATGTGAAAGCGCACAAAATGGTGGATGTGGAGAATGCCAAACATCTTGCCAATCAGCTTGCAAAACAAGTTGCGGTGTTGCAAATCAATCTTGTGAAAACACAGAAGAATAATTACTAAAAGGTGCCGCCTGAAATGACGGCACTTTTTTATGCAAGGTTTCCTTGCAGAAGGAGTAAACTATGGTACACCAGTATAAACTAAATGGATTTAATATTGTGTTAGATACTTGTTCAGGGGCTGTTCATGTTGTAGATGAAGTGGCCTATGATGTCATCGAAATGTATCCGATAAAACCTGCCGGGACAATTGTTTCGGAATTATTAGAGAAATATAAAGACAGAGAAGATGTGTCTGAAGAAGAACTCCGTCTTTGTATTGAGGATGTAGAGAGCCTTGTGAAGGCAAAGAAACTCTACACAGAGGATACCTTTGCATCGATGGCTGGTAAATTCAAAGAACGTTCCGGAAATGTGGTGAAAGCGCTTTGCTTACATGTAGCACACACCTGTAATTTAAACTGTTCATATTGCTTTGCAAGCCAGGGGAAATATCACGGTGACCGTGCACTTATGAGTTTTGAAGTTGGAAAACGTGCTTTGGATTTCTTAATTGAAAATTCGGGAACACGAAGAAATTTGGAAGTGGATTTCTTTGGTGGTGAGCCTCTGATGAACTGGGAGGTTGTTAAAGACCTTGTGAAATACGCTCGTAGTGTGGAAAAGGAGCATAATAAAAATTTCCGCTTCACATTAACTACCAATGGCATGTTAATTGATGATGATGTGATTGAGTTTGCAAATAAAGAGATGAGTAACGTGGTTTTAAGTTTGGATGGTCGTAAGGAGATTCATGATTTAACACGAGTGGATTATGCAGGTAATGGAAGTTACGATAAAATTGTTCCAAAGTTTAAAAAATTAGTAGATTCACGTGGTGGTCAAGGATACTACATGCGTGGAACCTTTACCCATGCGAACCCGGATTTTACAAAAGACGTGTTCCATATGGCAGACTTGGGATTTACGGAACTTAGTATGGAGCCGGTTGTTTCTGCGGCGGATGACCCAATGGCGTTGACACCGGAGGATTTGGAAATTGTAAAAGAACAATACGAAATTCTTGCAAAAGAAATGCTGAAAAGAGAGAAAGAAGGACGTGGATTTACCTTCTATCACTATATGATTGACTTGACAGAAGGACCATGTATTTACAAACGAATTTCCGGCTGTGGTTCCGGGACAGAATATATGGCAGTCACACCTTGGGGAGATTTGTACCCATGTCACCAATTTGTCGGCGAGGAAAGCTATAAACTCGGTGATATCTGGAACGGTGTTACGAACAACGACTTACGTGAAGATTTCCGTAGTTGCAATGCTTATGCAAGAGAAGAATGTAAAGATTGTTGGGCAAAACTATATTGTTCCGGTGGATGTGCGGCAAATGCATACCACGCATCGGGAAGCATTCGAGGCATCTATGAACCAGGATGTGAATTATTTAGAAAACGTATTGAATGTGCAATTATGATTAAGGTAGCAGAGGATGCTGCAAAAGGAGAATAAGTCATGAATACACCGATTGCAGATTTTGTGAGAGGTTATGAAAAGCAGAATATGACACGTCTTCATATGCCGGGACATAAAGGGAATTCATTTCTGGGATGCGAAGCATTTGATATTACTGAAGTTTGCGGCGCAGATGCTCTTTACGAAGCAGATGGGATTATTGCAGAAAGCGAAGCGAATGCAACTAGACTTTTTGGAACAGGAAGAACCTTTTATTCTACGGAAGGTTCCAGTCAGTGTATTCGGGCAATGTTGTTTTTATGTATGCAGAATTGTTGTGCTACAGTAAGACCAAAGGTGCTTGCAACCAGAAATGTGCATAAGGCTTTCGTTTATGCAGCGGCGTTGTTAGATTTAGAAGTAGAGTGGATATTACCGGAAAGAGATATGCACTCTCTTTGTAGTTGTAATGTAACACCAAATGAAATAGAAAAAAGATTGCAGGAAATGGAGCATCCACCGATAGCTGTTTATGTGACAAGCCCGGATTATCTTGGTCAGGAATTAGATATCATGGGTATTGCGGATGTTTGTCATAAATATGGAACCATACTAGCAGTTGACAACGCACATGGAGCCTATTTGCATTTTTTAAATCCAAGCAGGCATCCAATTGATATGGGAGCAGATATTTGTTGTGATTCGACCCATAAGACTTTACCAGTTCTGACAGGTGGTGCATATCTTCAAGTTCATAAAAATGCACCAAAGTGTTTTGCTGAAAATGCAAAACAGGCTATGGCATTATTTGGTTCCACAAGTCCGTCTTATTTAACCTTGGCTTCGTTAGATTTATGCAATCAGTATTTGGAAAATGGTTATGAGGAAAGACTATATAAAACAACGGAACGTTTAAAAGAATTACGTGAATCTTTAACGAATGCAGGCTGGCAGATTGAAAAGACAGATCCATTGAAACTGACAATCCTTGCCCCGAAAGGGCTGTCCGGAACAGAGCTTGCTGAAAAACTCAGAATCGTTCATATAGAGTGCGAATACGCTGATTCAGAGTATGTAGTGTTGATGGCAACACCAGAAAATTCAGAAGAAGATTATGAAAAGTTACAAGATGCTTTGGGAAAGAATCAGTTAGAGTATGAGGAACTACGCACATTTAAGAACGTGAAATGTGATAAGACGATATCAATACGAAAGGCTATATTTGCCGAACATGAAGTGATTTCAGTTTCGGATGCACTGGGACGCATTTGTGGAAGTCCAAGCGTTTCTTGTCCGCCGGCAATCCCGGTCGTTATATCCGGCGAAGTGATTGATAAAGAGGCACTTGCAATATTGGAACATTATGGTATTCAAACAATAGATGTTGTGAAAGAATAGGAGAAAATATGATTCAAGTAGAAAAATTATCGTATGAATTTCCGGACAAGGAATTATATAAAGACGTCTCCTTTACATTGGAAGATGGACAGCATTGTGTATTTATAGGTAGTAATGGGACAGGCAAGACCACTCTTGTTGATATGCTTATGCATCCGGATAACTATCTGTATGATGGTAAAATTGTACGAGATGAGTTGAGCAGAATTGGTTATGTCAGTCAGTTTTCAAAGGACGATAAAAATCAAGAAATTACAGTGTTTGAATTCCTAAGTGAACTGTTTGTAAAAAACCAGGAAGAAACAGCAAAGGTATGTGCTGAGATGGCCACAAGTGAAGATATGAATGAACTGTTTGAAGTTTATCAAAATTTATTAGATGAATTTCAGGCTATGGATGGTGACGCTTACGAAAGTAATATTCGTAAGCAATTGAAAACGGCAGGTATGAGTAAGCTTGAAAATACTTTGTTATCACAGTTGAGTGGCGGAGAGTATAAGCTTTTGCAAGTGATGAAAGAGATGTTGAAAAAGCCGAATCTGCTGATAATGGATGAACCGGACGTGTTTTTGGATTTTGAAAATCTGAACGGCCTTTGTGAACTTATTAATTCTTATCAAGGAACACTATTGATTATTACACACAACCGATATTTGTTAAATCATTGTTTTGACAAGGTATTACATTTGGAAAATACAGACATTCAGGAGTTTGACGGAAGTTATATTGAATATAACTATGCGTTATTGCAAAAGAAGATTGAATTACAGGAGCTGGCTAAGAAAGACCAGGATGAGATTGCTCGAAACGAAGAGATTGTAAACCGTATGCGAACTGCCGCTACAAACGCAAGCATTGCAGCTCTAGGCCGAACTCTCCATGCGAGGGAAACCCATCTTGCCAGATTGCGCGCCAGACAGATTAAGGAGCCGTTTGTAGATATTCATCAGCCGGAAATTCATTTGCCACAAGTGGAAACAGATTCAGAAAAAGTGGTTTTAAGTGTCTGGGGATATGAGGTCGCATTTGATGAACTTTTGCTGTCTGATGTGTGCTTTGAACTTCACGGCAACGAGAAGGTAGCTATTGTCGGAGCAAATGGAACCGGAAAGACCACCTTATTGCGTGATATTTATAAAAATAATCATCCGTCTATTACCATAGCGGAAGATGTGAAAGTTGGATTTTTATCGCAAGTATATGGAGAAGGCGCAGAACAGGAAAGTAAGCTTTCGGGCGGCGAGCAGAACTTGATGCAGATAGAGAAGATTTGTCAAGGTGATGCGGATTTGTTGCTTTTAGACGAGCCGACCAGCCATTTGGATACCTATTCGCAGTTGGCGCTGGAAAAAGCAATTTCTGAATACAAAGGTGCAGTGCTTATGGTTTCTCACGATTTTTATAACATTGTGAACTGTGCGGATTATATTCTCTATGTGGATGATAAATCTATCCGCAGAATGCGCATTCGTTCCTTTAGAAAGATGATTTATGAGAATCATTTTGACAAAGAATATTTGGAATTAGAGCAGAAGAAAAAAGAGCTGGAGATGAGAATAGAGTCTGCGCTTAAAGCTTCTGATGTGAAAACTGCAAAGAATCTTTGCGAACAATTGGGAGAGATTGTGGGAAAGATGACTATTGCATAAAACAATAGCTAGTGTTATACTACACACAAATCAAAGTAAATAAGAACATAGTAGGTGTCGAACAAGAGCAATCTTGGTTCGGTGAAAAGGGAAGCAGGTGCAAGACCTGCACGAACTCGTCGCTGTAACGTGGGAGTTTTATTTCAATATGTCACTGGGAATACTGGGAGTACCGGGAAGACGGAATAAAGCGTTGATTACGAAGTCAGAAGACCTGCCTGTTATGGTACTGGAAGACCACGAGTAATTGGTTAGTACATGAGAAAGAAACTCGATTTTCTTTTGGTGTTACGGCCTTTTGTTTGTTGTCGCAAACAAAAGGTCTTTTTGTTTGCTTGTGATTCAAAATACCAAAAGGAAAAGGAGAAAAACAAAATGAACAAGAAAAAAGTAATACTGGGTTCAGGGGTACTTGTCGTACTGATTGTGGCAATGACACTCATCTGGTCAAATTTTCGTGAGAAACCAGTAGAAGGAAGTAAGGCAATTACCATTGAGGTGGTGGATTCCAAAGGAGAGTCTGAAAAGTATGAATTGAAGACGGATGCTGAATATTTGCAGCAAGCGATGGATGAATTGAAAGAAGAAGGTCTTACTTACGAGGCGGAAGACGGAGCCTATGGTTTATCTGTTACAGTCGTGAACGGAGAACGTGCGATTTATGGTAGTGATGGCGCATATTGGGGGTTCTTTGTAAATGATGAATATTGCGGATATGGTATTTCACAGCAACCGGTAGAGGATGGAGATGCATTTGAAATTGTTTACACAAAAGCAACAGAGTACAACTAAATTAACAATTAATGACATTACCATCATGGCATTAATGGTTGCAATTATCGAGGTGTGTAAGGCGGTATTGTCACATATTCCAAACGTGGAATTGACCAGCTTTTGGATTATCATGTTTACACTATATTTTGGGAAACGTATCTTTTATATAATCCCTGTTTTTATCCTGGTCGAAGGAGCAGTATATGGCTTTAATCTGTGGTGGATCATGTACCTGTATGCATGGCCATTGTTAGCTATTGTTACATTGCTGCTTCGTAAAATGAAAGGCGCATGGGAGTGGGCAATGGTTTCCGGTATATTTGGCCTGTTATTTGGATTCTTCTGTGCAATTCCGTATATTTTTACCAGTGGCATATATGGTGCATTTGCATGGTGGGTGAGAGGAATACCATTTGATTTAATACATGGGATTGCTAATTTTGTGATTATGTTGGTGCTTTATACGCCGCTTAATACAGTGATGGCAAAAACGTCTGCACAATCATTTTAGGGGTGTTATATAGTAGTAAATTATGTTAAAATGTACTTACTACTTAAGTAAAAGAGGTTTGTTATGCAGTTACTTTTAAAGAATACGCCCGTATTAGAGATAAAAGATGATGGTACATGTATTGTGTTGGATTTTGAACGTTTACCGTTTGCACTTCGAAAGGAAAATGTTACCTATTCAGAGTTTGTTGAATGGGCTATGAATCGCACCTTGTCTCTTGGACGTAGTTATGCAAAAGAAATCTTAAATACACTTCGATTGTCGCAAAATAATCGTTATGCAATTTTCAAAGCCTGTCGCGGATTGAGCTTGGAAGACGCTTATTGGGTGAAGCAAGATGGAGATACTCAGATTTGGGAAGATGTTAATTTGTTTTATAATTCACTAACATTATTTGTTACAGAAGTGTCTTTGTCTGGCAGAAACAAGCAATTTAAAGTGGATGTTGATATAAAGCAAAATATTCACACTCCGGAGCTTACTACATTGGGAGCAAGTGCGAAGGGTTGGATTAGACATGAGGACGGATTGTATCTTCATAAAGTCGGAAAAAATGAACTTCCGGCATGTGAAATATTAGATGCACTTGAAATAGAACATATTCCATACAGAAAGTCAAATGAGGATGAAATTAACTTGTATTTATCTGGTGAAAGAAAAGAATGGATACAAGGGGTCGGTGAGGCTATTGTCAATTCCAAACTATTTACTTCCGAAGATGTTGCTTTGGTGACATTTGAAGAGTTTGCAAGCTTTTGTGCTATATATGGGTTGAATCCATATGAGGAAGCAAGGAAGATAAATCCGGAATTCTATTTCAAAATGCAGATTGCAGACTATATTTTAAATAACAATGATAGGCACGAGCAAAACTGGGGCTTTTTGAGGGATAATCAGACAGGAAAGCTTATTGGCTTTTGTCCATTGTTTGACCATGATCATGCTTTTGCAGGGTATGATGATATTACATCGCAGACAACGGAAGATGATATGACTTTATATGAAGCGGCCAAAATGGCGCAGACAGAATTGAAAATGGACATGAAAGTATTGTTTGAGATGGAGTGTCCGAAATATTTGGAACAGGAACAATGGAAAAAAGTTCTTGAAAGAGCAAAGAATCTTTAGAAAATCTTTCGGATTTTCTAGAGGTTCTTTTTAGATTCTCAAAATATGATATAATCGTACATGAAAGAACGAAAAGATAAGGAGCAAAAAGATATGCAGCAATATCGTGTATTAATCGTTGAAGATGATGAACAAATTCGAGATGGGATCGAAATCTATCTGAAAAGTCAAGGGTATGGGGTGTTTAAAGCTGGAGATGGATTTGAAGGGCTGGAAGTTATTCGAAAAAATGAGATTCATTTGGCAATCGTTGACGTCATGATGCCGAGAATGGATGGAATTCGAATGGTGATGGAACTTAGGAAGTCCTATAATTTCCCAGTGATTATGCTTTCAGCAAAATCAGAGGAAGTGGACAAAATCATGGGGCTCAATATGGGTGCCGATGATTACGTAACCAAGCCATTTCAACCATTGGAATTGCTTGCCAGAGTGAATTCACAGCTTCGAAGATATACGAGATTTTCAGGGATGTCTGGTGAAGAAAAGGCAAAGCAGCCAAATGTCTATACTATCGGTGGTCTAGAGCTTAACGAGGACACAGTAGAGGTTCGAGTAGATGGTGAGCTTGTGAAAATGACACCAATGGAATTTAAAATATTGCAGCTTCTTATAAAATCTCCGGGGCGTGTGTTCTCCGCAGAAGAAATCTATGAGAGAGTCTGGGAAGAGCGCGCGATTAACACGGATACCGTTATGGTTCATGTACGACATATTCGGGAGAAGATAGAAATCAACCCGAAAGAACCAAAATACTTAAAGGTGGTGTGGGGAGTTGGATACAAAATTGAAAAAATCTCATAAACTGACAACGATTATTATTACATTATGCATCTTAATGCCGGCGTTTCTGATTACTTCTTTATATCCGAGAATTTCTTCTGCGATGCAGGAAAAGGAAAAGGAGGAATATGAGGAGTATGTAGCAGAACATGGTCATGACGGTGTGGAATGGGAGGTCGACGCGAAGATACTTAACTATGCAATGGAAGCAAGTTACTATCTTTATGGTAAGGTGCTACAGGATGTGGAAGATGCAAATGTTGATTTTCGCGTATTGGAACGCTATGGCTGGATAAGGGATTTTGAATATGTGGAAGAGGATTTTGACTATACGGCAAGTTATACACATGAACTTGGTACTGAGGTAAGAACTGATGATGATTTCGAAGACTCTGAAATTAGTGGTTATCTAACTTTAAAGTTTGACGCTAACGGAGTTTTATCAGCAGATATTAGGCTGGAGGAAATTGGAAATAACAATTTGTGGATTAATAATAATGATGCCAGTTTGCACTTTACGGCAATGGAGTCTGTTGAGCAGTATGAACGAAATGTCCGTGCATATGAAACAGAGAACAATGTTGAGATTGATGAAAATCAATTAAGACCGAAAAATTTTGAATTTAAACTTGTTTTGCCAGCAGAACAAAATAACTATGCTTGGATTTGCGATTATTTCCATGTCTATCCAGAAGGATTAATGATTGACGTGGGTGTGGTCTGGATTATGCTTGCAGGAATTCTTTTCGTTGCATTTATGGCATTTGTTTTGCCATTTTTTAAGGGATTGTGTACTGGATGGGAAAAACTGTTTTGTCTTCCATTAGAGATCATTGTGGGACTTGGCGTTGGTGCAACCATTGGTTTTATTGCAATGTTTTATGCAATGGGCGAAACTTGTATGCTAATAGAATATCCGTCTCTTGAAATCATAGATATTGTTGTCGGCGGAAATGTGACGTATGGGGCGTTACTTGCAGCAAATATGCTGGGGTGGGCACTTTGTTTCTTCGTAGAATATATTGTGATTACGTCTATTCGACAACTCTTGTTTAGACCTGTTTATTATATAAAAAATAGATTGCTTATTGTGATGATTATCCGTTGGATAAAAAGAAAATGTGTGAAATTTTATAATCGATTGAACGGAATCGACTTAAAGGAGAAACGAAATAAAGCTATTCTGGTTATAGTTCTTGCTAACTTTGCGATTGTAGCCGGCGCTTGTAGTTTAATATTTTTGTTTGCGGGCATGTGGGCATTTTTTGATGACTTTGTGTTTTTGCTGTGGATTATTACCATGTTGGCACTTGTTGTTTATTCGGTTGTTCTATATGTTTTACTTTATAATTACGCAGAGAAGCTTAACAAACAATACAACAGTATTCTAAACGCAACCACCCAAATGGCAGAAGGAAACTTAAAGATCTCTTTGGAAGAAGAATTAGGTGTTTTTAAGCCAATCGGAGATTCTCTTGAAAAAGTACAGCAAGGATTTGAAAAAGCGGTTGTGGAGGAAGCAAAGAGCCAGAGCATGAAGACGGAGTTGATTACAAATGTTTCCCATGATTTGAAGACGCCACTTACTGCAATTATCACATATGTTGATTTGCTCAAGAAAGAAAATGTTACAGCAGACGAAAGAAAAGTCTATATTGATACTTTGGATAAGAAATCACAACGATTGAAAGTGCTAATCGAAGACTTGTTTGAAGTAAGCAAGGCACAATCCGGAAATGTTCAGATGAATTTCATGGATGTGGATATTGTAAGCTTATTGAAACAAGTGAAGTCTGAATTGGAAGACCAATTGGCAGCAAGTAATCTGGCATTTCGCTGGAATCTGCCGGAAGAAAAAGTGATGCTTTCATTGGATGGGCAACGGACATACCGTGTGTTTGAAAATCTAATCAGCAATGCGTTAAAATATTCCATGCCGTATTCCAGAGTATATGTAGACGTGGAGAATGCAAAAGATGCTGTCAAAGTAATCTTTAGAAATACATCTGCTCAGGAATTGGATTTTGATCCGGAACGATTAACGGAACGATTCGTAAGAGGTGATGCTTCCAGAAAATCAGAAGGTAGTGGACTAGGCCTTGCAATTGCAAAGAGCTTTGTTGAATTACAGAATGGAAGGTTTGAGATAGAAGTAGATGGCGATTTGTTTAAGGTCATACTCACTTGGAGCAAGTAATTTGTTTTTACGGTGCAAAATTTCAAATTTAGATGTGGCACCGTAGGACCTTTTGAGCATAATTGTAGAGACTGTGAAAGTTTTTCTGTAAATTGAAGATTTAGAAGGTCTTCTATGATAAAATAAAATCATAGGAGGCCCCTTTATTATGGCGAGACAAAAGAAACCTGTACACAGAGTACAAATGACCGAGGGTAAACGGAACATTATTCATCAGCTTCTGGAAGAATACGATATCCAGACCGCTGAAGATATCCAGGATGCCCTTAAAGACCTACTTGGTGGTACCATTAAAGAAATGATGGAGGCTG
>JAZSDK010000081.1:0-36147 GCA_045531155.1 Faecalimonas sp.
CTATTATGACAAAAGCAGATTTGGAACCGATTGTTGAGGTTGTGAAAAAGCATGATCTGTTCGTAATCTCAGATGAAATCTATTCGGAGCTTAGCTATAACGGAGAGCACGTTTCCATTGCTGCTTTTGAGGGTATGAAAGAGCGTACAATACTTATCAATGGATTTTCTAAGGGATTTGCTATGACAGGCTGGAGACTCGGTTATGCATGCGGACCGAAGGAAATTATTGAGCAGATGGTGAAGATTCATCAGTTTGCAATCATGTGTGCACCGACAAACAGCCAGTATGCTGCGGTTGAGGCGCTTCGTAACTGTGATGATGAAGTACAGGAAATGCGCGAGGCTTACAATCAGAGAAGACGTTTTTTGATGAATGAATTTAAGAGATTACATATTCAATGCTTTGAGCCATTTGGAGCATTTTATGTGTTCCCATCCATTCGAGAATTTGGCATGACTTCAGAGGAATTCGCAATGCGTTTCTTGGAAGAAGAAAAGGTGGCAGTTGTTCCGGGAACAGCGTTCGGCGACTGTGGCGAAGGTTTCCTTCGTATCTCTTATGCATATTCGATTGAGGAATTGAAAGTAGCATTTGAACGTTTAGAAAAATTTGTTACAAGATTGAGGGCAGAAAAATGATAAATATTGTTCTGTTTGAGCCGGAGATACCGGCAAATACCGGAAATATTGGGAGGACCTGCGTGGCTACCGGTGCAAGACTTCATCTCATCGAGCCACTGGGGTTCCGTTTGGACGAGAAATCATTGAAACGAGCAGGTATGGATTACTGGAAAGACCTAGATGTAACCACATACATTGATTTCAATGATTTTTTGGAAAAGAATCCGAATGCCAAAATTTACATGGCGACAACAAAGGCGCCAAACGTGTATACTGAGGTGGCATATGAGCCGGACTGTTATATTATGTTCGGAAAGGAAAGCGCAGGAATACCGGAGGAGATTTTAGTTAATCATAAAGAGGAGAGTATTCGCATCCCGATGGTGGGTGATATTCGTTCTCTGAATCTCGGAAACTCTGTGGCAATTGTTTTGTATGAAGCACTTCGACAGAACAATTTTGAGAATATGACAAAAGAGGGACATTTACAACGTTTGGAGTGGAGCCATGAAGAATAAGAAAAGTGTTTTTCAGACGTTTTCATTAATATCGCAGTTGGGAATCAGTATGATTGCACCGGTCATTCTATGTACCATCGCAGGAGTGTGGTTGGAGAAGAAATTCTCGATTCCGCTGACAATCCCATTTATCATTCTGGGAGTGCTCGCCGGCGGGCGAAATGTCTATGCGCTGGTGCGGCATGCCAGTAAGACCATTGCGGACGAGGAAGAGGAAGAATGAAAAAGAATCAGACATTGCTCGAATTACTTGCCGGAATCATTGTTCTGGGTGTGGTCATACAGATTGTATGCCTAATTGTCTCGAAAAATTATCTATATGACGCAATCGGACTGTGGAGTGGCGTAGGGATATGTGGGGTTTCGGCGGTTCATATGCAACGGTCCATTGAGGACGCAGTAGACCTTGGCGAAGCCGGTGCTACAAAGCATGTCAGGCTCGGTTACGCAACGCGTATGGTGGTTACGCTGCTTCTGGCGGGAGCAGTTATCTATTTCCGCATAGGAAATTATGTGACGCTTCTGATTGGAGTATTTCCGCTCAAGTTAGCTGCGTATTTACAGCCAGTTACGCACAAACTATTTCAAAAGATTCAACATGTAAGAAAGGGAGGTTGATCAAGTGGTAGGAATATTGGCGGCAGATGCTGACTTTATGATACATTGCCTCAAAAAGCTTAATATTTTTGGGCAGGAAGTGTATCTGACAACAACACATGTCAGTCTGCTCATTATTTGCGTGGGACTTGTGCTCTTGGCTCTCATAGTGAGGATTAAGCTGAGGGACACCGAAGGAAAGCCGGGAAGATTTCAAAATGCCATAGAGATGGGCATTGAAATGTTGGATGGCATGGTGAAGGGTTCCATGGGAAAGAGCGCAGTGAGATACCAAAACTATATTGGAGTCTTGTTTATATTTTTGCTCTTTAGCAATCTATCCGGACTCTTGGGACTCCGGCCGCCGACGGCGGACTACGGAGTAACATTTCCACTTGGTATCATCACATTTGTACTAATCCAGTACAACAACATTAAATGGAACAAGGTGGGAGCATTCACCGACTTGTTCAAACCGCTGCCATTCTTATTTCCAATCAACCTGATTGGTGAGATTGCGGTTCCGTTCTCCTTATCTCTTCGTCTCTTCGGAAACGTATTGTCAGGAACGGTTATCATGGCACTTATTTACGGACTGCTCAGTAAGGTTGCATTCTTGTGGCCGGGCGTCTTACATGCATACTTTGATATCTTCTCAGGAGCGATTCAGACGTATGTATTCTGTATGTTAACAATGGTATTTATCTCTCAGAAAATACCGGAAAGCAAATAAAACATTTTAGGAGGAAATTTATTATGGGTAATATTACAAACGAAGGTTTAGTGTTGGCATGTTCAGCAATTGGTGTAGGTCTTGCGATGATTGCAGGTGTAGGTCCTGGTATTGGACAAGGTATCGCAGCCGGTCATGGTGCGGCAGCAGTTGGACGTAATCCGGGAGCAAAGGGTGACATTATGTCAACCATGTTACTTGGACAGGCCGTAGCTGAGACAACTGGTCTTTACAGCTTGGTTATTTCATTAATCTTATTATTTGCAAACCCATTATTAGGAAGATTATAGGAAGGGGAATATAACCTTGGAGCGTTTATTTTCACTTGACGCGCAATTCCTTTTTGACACAATCGTCCTGGCGCTCAGTATGCTGGTGCTCTTTACGCTGTTATCTTATATTCTCTTTAATCCGGTCAGAGACATGCTGGAAAAGAGAAGACAACGTGTGGCTGATGAGCAGGAGACGGCAAAACGTGAGAGACAGGAAGCGGTTGCTTATAAGGAAGAGTACGAACAAAAGTTAAAAGAAATAAAGAAAGAGGCAGAAGAAATCCTCAGCGAAGCGCGCAAAAAGGCTATGAAAAACGAAGCCAAGATTGTGGCGGAGGCGAAGGAGGAGGCTGCTCGCATCATGCAACGCGCCAATGCGGAGATTGAATTAGAGAAGAAACATGCATTGGATGATATGAAGCAGGAAATGATTGCGATTGCTGGCTTAATGGCTCAGAAGGTAGTCGCTGCTTCGATTGACACAAAAGTGCAGGAAAGTCTGATTGAAGAGACTCTGAAAGAAATGGGTGAACAGACATGGCAAAGCTAGTTTCAAAAACATATGGAGACGCATTGTTTGCCGTCGCTTCAGAAGAAAACCGTATGGATGAATTCTTTGAAGCTGCTGTTAGCCTTACAGAGGTTCTTCGTACGAACGAAGATTTTGGGAAACTAATGAGTCATCCGAAGATTATGCAAGAAGACAAAGTAAAGATAATCGAGGAGACCTTTGACGGACGTATTCCGAAGGAAATGGTCGGTCTAATGACCCTTATGGTTACAAAGGGACGCGAGGAGGATTTCCTTGCGGTATTCGATTACTTTGTGGAGCTTGTAAAAGAAGAAAAGAAAATTGGAAAAGCCGATGTAAAGACGGCCATTCCACTCAGCAATGAGCAGAAAACAGCGATTGAAGAGAAACTACTCGCGACCACGAGATATGAGTCTTTCGAGATGAATTATGAGGTGGATGAATCGCTCATTGGCGGAATGATTGTGCGCATCGGAGATCGCGTAATTGACAGCAGTATTCAGACAAAGCTGAATAATCTGTCACGAGAGTTACGCAGTATTCAAGTATAAAATATTTTAGGGAAGGTGGATTCGTTCCATGAATTTAAGACCAGAAGAAATCAGCTCTGTTATTAAAGAACAGATTAAACGATATGCATCAGAGTTAGAAGTATCTGATGTTGGTACGGTTATTCAGGTAGCCGATGGAATTGCTCGTATCCACGGATTGGAAAATGCAATGCAGGGAGAACTTTTGGAGTTCCCTCATGAAGTATACGGTATGGTGTTGAACCTGGAAGAAGACAATGTTGGTGCGGTTCTTTTGGGAGACCAGAAGAACATCAATGAAGGTGATACCGTAAAAACAACAGGAAGAGTAGTAGAGGTACCGGTTGGTGACTGCATGCTCGGCCGTGTTGTGAATGCATTGGGACAACCAGTCGATGGAAAAGGACCAATTCAGGCAACGAAATTCAGACAGATTGAAAGAGTTGCTTCCGGAGTTATCTCACGTAAATCCGTAGATACTCCACTTCAAACAGGTATCAAGGCCATTGACTCCATGGTTCCGATTGGACGCGGACAACGTGAGTTAATCATCGGTGACAGACAAACAGGTAAAACTGCCATCGCAATTGATACCATTATTAATCAAAAAGGACAAGGCGTAAAATGTATTTATGTTGCAATCGGTCAGAAGTCTTCTACCGTTGCGAATATTGTAAAGACCTTAGAACAGTTTGGTGCTATGGATTACACAACGGTTGTTGTATCTACAGCCAGTGAGCTTGCACCACTTCAATATATTGCACCTTATTCCGGATGTGCAATCGGTGAAGAATGGATGGAAAACGGAGAAGACGTACTTGTTGTATATGACGATTTGTCAAAACATGCGACAGCTTACCGTACACTGTCCTTGCTTCTTAGAAGACCACCAGGACGTGAAGCGTACCCAGGTGACGTTTTCTACTTGCATTCCAGATTATTGGAAAGAGCAGCAAGACTTTCCGATGCATTGGGCGGCGGTTCCTTAACAGCGCTTCCAATCATTGAAACACAGGCAGGGGATGTATCAGCGTACATTCCTACGAACGTAATTTCCATTACGGACGGACAGATTTATTTGGAGACAGAAATGTTTAACGCAGGTTTCAGACCTGCGATTAACCCAGGTATCTCCGTATCCCGTGTTGGTGGCTCCGCTCAGATTAAAGCGATGAAGAAAATCGCTGGACCAATCCGTATTGAGCTTGCACAGTATCGTGAGCTTGCATCCTTTGCACAGTTTGGTTCCGAACTTGATAAAGACACAGCAGAGCGTCTGGCACAGGGTGAACGTATTAAGGAAATGTTAAAGCAGCCTCAATACAAACCAATGCCGGTTGAGTATCAGATTATTATTATCTATGCTGCCACAAGAAAGCATTTGCTTGACATCGCAGTAGAAGATATTCTCCGTTTCGAAAAAGGGCTGTTTGAATTTATTCAGACAAAATATCCTGAAATTCCGGAATCTATCAAGACTGAAAAAGTCATTACAGAAGAAACGGAAAGCTTATTAATCAAAGCAATCGAAGAATTCAAAGCAGAATTCTAGGAGGCACTATCATGGCAACAATGAGAGAAATTAAAAGACGCCGCGGAAGTATTCAAAGTACGCAGCAGATTACGAAGGCCATGAAGCTTGTTTCCACTGTGAAACTACAAAAGGCACGAGGACGTGCAGAAAATTCAAAGGCATATTTCGAGTATATGTACAAGACAGTCACTTCCATGCTTGCAAAGGCGGGAAATGTGGACCATCCGTATTTAAAGGGTGGCAATTCAAAAAATATCGGAATTGTAGTCATTACCTCCAATCGAGGTCTTGCGGGTGGCTACAATGCCAATATCGTGAGAATGATCATGGCAAGTGAACTTCCGAAGGAAAAGGTGCGCCTATATACAGTTGGTAGAAAAGGTGCAGACGGTTTGGCCAGAAAAGGATACACAATCGCAGCTGACTATTCTGATGTGATTGACGAACCGACATTTGCAGATGCGAAAGACATAGGTAAACAATTGCTTACGGATTTCGCAAATGGTGAAATTGGGGAAATCTATGTGGCATATACCGAATTTAAAAACACAGTAAGTCATATTCCAAAACTCATGAAGTTACTACCGGTGAATCCGGAGGAATTGCAGGCAGAGCAGGATGGACAGGATGAGCTTGCGCTGATGAGTTTTGAACCGAATGAGGAGGAAGCAATCTCGCTTCTTATTCCGAAATACTTGACCAGCATTTTGTATGGTGCTTTTGTAGAAGCGGTTGCAAGTGAAAATGGTGCGCGTATGCAGGCGATGGATTCTGCCACGAACAATGCAGAAGAAATCATCAATGATTTGGAATTGAAATACAATAGAGCCCGTCAGGGAGCTATCACACAGGAATTAACAGAAATTATAGCCGGTGCGGAAGCTATCGGATAAAAGGAGTGAAAAAATGGCAGAGAAAAATATAGGGAAAATCACTCAGGTTATCGGCGCTGTTTTAGACGTAAAGTACGCCGAAGGTCATTTGCCACAAATCAATGAAGCTATTGAAATTTTGAGAAAAGATGGCAGCAGACTTGTTGTGGAAGTGGCGCAGCATTTGGGTGATGATATCGTAAGATGTATCGCCATGGGACCTACGGACGGCTTAGTTCGTGGTATGGATGCAGTAGCTACAGGCGCTTCCATCTCTGTACCGGTAGGTGAAAATACATTGGGACGTATCTTCAATGTACTTGGTGAGCCAATCGACGAAAAGCCTGAACCAACAAATGTAGAGTATGAGCCAATTCACAAAAAGGCTCCTGCATTTGAAGAACAATCAACAGAAACAGAACTTTTGGAAACTGGTATCAAGGTAATTGATTTACTTTGTCCTTTCCAAAAAGGAGGAAAAATCGGATTGTTCGGTGGTGCCGGTGTAGGAAAAACGGTATTGATTCAGGAATTGATTACAAATATTGCAACAGAGCACGGTGGATACTCTGTATTTACCGGTGTAGGTGAAAGAACAAGAGAAGGAAATGACCTCTACTACGAAATGCAGGAATCAGGCGTTATCAATAAAACAGCCATGGTATTCGGTCAGATGAACGAACCGCCTGGAGCGCGTATGCGAGTTGGTCTTACCGGACTTACAATGGCAGAATATTTCCGTGATAAAGGTGGAAAAGACGTGCTTTTATTCATTGATAAT
Organism: Faecalimonas sp.; assembly: GCA_045531155.1. GTDB lineage: Bacteria > Bacillota > Clostridia > Lachnospirales > Lachnospiraceae > Faecalimonas. The sequence goes on from JAZSDK010000081.1 coordinate 6,993, forward strand.
ATTTTCCGTTTTACACAGGCAGGTTCGGAAGTGTCTGCGCTTCTCGGACGTATGCCTTCAGCCGTAGGTTACCAGCCTACCTTACAGACAGAAATGGGTGCTCTTCAGGAACGTATTACATCTACAAAGAACGGTTCAATCACATCCGTTCAGGCTGTATATGTGCCGGCCGATGACTTGACTGACCCAGCTCCGGCAACTACATTCGCCCACTTGGATGCGAAGGTCGTACTTTCCCGTGCGATTACAGAGCTTGGTATCTACCCAGCGGTAGACCCATTGGATTCTTCTTCTCGTATGTTGGACCCTAACATCGTAGGTGAAGAACACTATAATGTGGCACGTGGTGTTCAGGAAGTATTACAGAAATACAAAGAATTACAAGATATTATTGCAATGCTTGGTATGGACGAGCTTTCAGAAGAAGATAAGCTGACAGTTTCTCGTGCAAGAAAGATTCAGAGATTCTTGTCTCAGCCTTTCTTTGTGGCAACACAGTTTACCGGATTTGAAGGACGTTATGTTCCAATTAACGAAACCATTCAAGGTTTCAAAGAAATCTTGGAAGGGAAACACGATGATATTCCGGAAGGTCACTTCCTCAATGCCGGAAATATCGATGATGTACTTGCCCGTGTGAAATAGAGGTGGCGAGTATGGCAGAGGTGTTTGAATTAAAGATAATTGAACCGGATGGAATGTTTTATGAAGGGCAAGCTTCCTTTTTAGAATTTAATTCGGTAATGGGAGAAATGGGTGTGTATGCGAATCACATTCCACTTACCACAATTCTAGCTCCTGGTGTTGTGAAGATTCACAATGACGGGCAGGTAAAAAAAGCTGCAGTTATGGGTGGTTTTATCGAAATTCAAAAAGATAGAATCACGGTAATGGCGGAAAATGCAGAATGGCCGGAGGAGATTGACGTAGAACGTGCCAAGGCTGCAAAGAAACGTGCAGAAGAACGTCTGCAGAAAAAAGAAGCAGGACTTGATATTGCGCGAGCAGAAGCAGCACTCAAAAGAGCGATGGCGCGAATCAGTGCGGCCAGATAAACTAGATATTTGGTGTGGTTTATGAGTATTTACGGTGTGAAAGTCATAGGTTTGGCTTTGACACCGTAAATTTTCTGGATTTCGCCCCATTAAAGCAATTTTTACGGTGCAAAATAAAAGATGAAAAAGATAGACCGTAAATATTCAAATTCGAACCAAATTCCCCACGCAAGCATATCTTATATTATAATGTATTAAGATAGGATGTGTATTTCATGGATTATCGATTACCATATTACATGGCGTATCCACTGCCATTGCAATATGATGACGAGCGAATCGAACGACGTGATTATGAGTATATGAAAAGTATGTACCCAATGGCAGTGAAAAAAATTCTGCCATATGTGGAGGAAGAGTGTGACAGAATGGCATACGAAGGTAGTATGATTTATGATGAATATCCGGATCAATTGCAAATTCGTTTGATGTGCAACCGGATTTATGATAAAGTAAAGAAGATGAAACCATATGACGACGAAGAGATGGAGATGCAGGTTTCCAGAAACGAAGACTGGCTAAGAGATTTGGTACAGATTATGCTTTTTCAGGAGCTGTTCCAAAGAAGGAATCATCATAGGAGAAACAGAAGAAGGTTTTACTAGATAGAAAGGCAATTTACGTATGAAGAATATCATTTTAATCGGCATGCCGGCGGTTGGAAAAAGTACAGTTGGAGTTGTTGTTGCAAAACGTATTGGCTTTGAATTTATAGACACGGATTTATTAATTCAGAAACAGGAAAAACGACTTTTGAAAGAGATTATTGCGGAAGAAGGAAATGAACGCTTTCTTGAAATTGAAAATCAGGTAAATCGTGATTTGGAAGCGGAGCATGCAGTTATATCACCTGGAGGCAGTGTGGTTTATTGCGAAGAAGCCATGAAGCATTTTAAAGAGATTGGTACTGTTATTTATCTCCATGCAACATATGAGGATATATATAAAAGGATTACAAACGCCAAGAACCGCGGGGTTGTGCTAAAGGAAGGTCAGACACTGAAGGATTTGTATGAAGAACGGGTAATGTTGTTTGAAGAGTATGCGGATTATACGGTTTCGGAAGAAGGTTTAAGTTTGGAAGAAACCATTGATATGGTATTGGAACTATTAGATAAGAGTCTGTCTTAACAGACTCTTGCGCCTCCAGCAGTCGCTTGCGACATTCTTCATTTGTGCTGGAGTGCGCATCCGTGCGGAGCTTCTCGTGTGGTTTCTCACACGAGAAAAATAGGAGGTTAACAAACCTCCTATTTTATGTTATAATAGGATTTGGAGTATGAATATAAACCGTAATAGAGGTGTAAAATGGAACAATATATAATTAAGGGTGGCACACCGCTTGTTGGAGAAGTGGAGATTGGTGGTGCCAAAAATGCAGCGCTTGCTATTCTGGCCGCGGCAGTTATGACGGATGAAACCGTTACAATAGATAATTTGCCAGACGTGAATGATATCAACGTACTTTTGGAAGCGATCAGTGGAATCGGCGCGACTGTTCAACGTGTTGACAGACATACCGTGCGCATTAACGGAGCCGGCATCGGTGATTTAAGTATTGAATATGACTATATAAAAAAAATCAGAGCATCCTACTATCTGTTAGGTGCTTTGCTTGGTAAATATCATAAAGCAGAGGTGGCTCTTCCTGGCGGATGCAATATTGGAAGCAGACCAATTGACCAGCATTTGAAAGGGTTCCGTGCACTGGGAGCGGAAATTGATATTGAGCATGGAAAGATTTCTGCAGAAGCGGAAAGACTTGTTGGAAAACATATTTATTTTGACGTAGTGAGTGTAGGCGCAACGATTAATGTGATGATGGCAGCAGCTATGGCGGAAGGGCAGACAATCCTGGAAAATGTTGCAAAGGAACCACATGTGGTAGACGTTGCAAACTTCCTGAACAGTATGGGAGCGAATATTAAGGGTGCCGGTACAGATGTCATTCGTATCAAAGGTGTATCGAAACTTCACAAATCAACCTATTCCATTATACCGGACCAGATTGAAGCAGGGACATTTATGTTTGCAGCAGCGGCAACGAAAGGTGACGTAACTGTACTGAATGTCATTCCAAAGCACTTGGAAGCAACAACTGCGAAATTGATTGAAATTGGTTGCGAGGTAGAAGAATTTGATGATGCAGTGCGTGTTGTTGCAAAGGGAAGATTAAAGAGTACCCATGTAAAGACATTGCCATATCCAGGTTATCCAACTGACATGCAACCACAAATCGGTGTGACATTAGCATTGTGTGAGGGAACAAGTGTTATCACAGAAAGTATTTTTGAAAATCGTTTCAAATATCTAGATGAACTTGCGCGCATGGGTGCAGTTGTAAAGATAGAAGGTAATTCAGCAACCATAGAAGGTGTAGAAAAATTCTCAGGTGCAAGAATTAGCGCACCGGACTTACGAGCAGGAGCAGCACTTGTTATAGCGGGTCTTGCAACAGAAGGAATTACCATTGTTGATGATATTGTTTATATTCAACGAGGATATGAAAGATTTGAAGAAAAGCTTCGTTCACTCGGTGGTATGATTGAACGTGTATCCAGCGAAAAAGAAATCCAAAAATTCAAATTAAAAGTGAGTTAGGAGTTTGAGGTGGGTAGTTTTTACCCACCTTTTGTGTAATGAGAAATTTTGCAATTCAGACTTTTATTAGAGAGAGGTGAGAATATGGAAGAGCAGGTTGTAAAGAAAAGACGACGTAGAGGAATAAGTGACATCGTTCTTGTAGTTGCAGTAGCTATATTCCTGTTTTCGGGTTATAAACTTTACACGGTTTGTTCGGAATATTATCGGGGCGACAAGGAATATGAATCCATTATGGACCAAGTAATTACCATAGATATTTCTGAGGAAAAAGAAGAAGATAAAACAGAAGAAAATAAAACCGAAGAAAAGGTAAATTTCCAAGTTAATTTTAAAAAATTGCAATCCATTAATAAAGAAATAGTAGGTTGGATTCGTTTTGACAATCCAGACAAGATTAGTTATCCAATCGTACAAGGTGAGGATAATGATAAATACTTAAATAAGACGGTGGAAGGCAAGAAGAACAGTGCAGGTTCCATTTTTATGGATGCAAATAATGCAGCAGACTTTTCGGACAAAAACACGTTTATCTATGGACACAATATGAAGAACGGTTCCATGTTTGGTCAGCTCCGTAAGTATAAGAGTTTCGAGTTTTATAAAGAAAATCCATATTTCTACATATATACTCCTGATGGAAAAGAAGTGAAATATGAGGTATATGCCGTATGTATTGTGGAGGATACGTCGGAAAGCTATAATAAATTTTACAGGGATAATGATGAATATCGGAAATATCTACAATATATCAAAAGTATTTCCAGATACGACACAGGAGTAAAAGTAACGGCGCAGACCCAGTTAATAAGTTTATCTACTTGTACGAATGAGTCAGAGACACAGAGATTGCTGGTTCATGGTGTAAAGGTGGGAGTGAAACAATGATACAATACGAAGTTGGAGATATTGTAAAAATGAAAAAGAAACATCCATGTGGCAGCTTTGAGTGGGAAATTCTTCGTGTGGGTGCAGATTTTCGATTGAAATGTCTAGGATGTGGACATCAGATTATGATAGCGCGAAAGCTTGTAGAGAAGAACATAAAAGAGTTAAGAAAAAATGTGTGAGGAGATTTAATTATGAAGTATGAAAAACCAGATGTAGAAGTTGTTATGACGGATGAGGAAGATGTAATTACAGCATCGATTGGGAAAGATGATCCTAATACGCATTGGAGTGGGTTTTACTAGAAGATATGGAAAAAACCACTTGCAAACAGTATCACATTATGTTATAATGCCAAATTGTGATATATTATTTTATTCCTTGTTCCCGATAAGAGAAAGCGGGGGCCAGAGACCATAAGGAGGTGCAAACGACATGAACAAATATGAATTAGCAGTTGTTGTCAATGCAAAAATCGAAGACGACGCTAGAGCAGCAGTTATCGAGAAAGTACAATCTTACATTACTCGTTTCGGTGGCCAAGTTTCTGACGTTGATGAATGGGGTAAGAGAAGATTAGCTTACGAAATTCAAAAAATGAGAGAAGGATATTACTACTTCATTCACTTCGAAGCTGAAGCTACAGCTCCGGCAGAGATTGAAAGCAGACTTCGTATCATGGACAACGTATTGAGATTTTTATGCGTTAGACAGGAAGCATAAGAGAAAAGAGGAATCGTATGAATAAAGTAATTTTAATGGGACGTTTAACAAGAGATCCTGAAGTTAGATATTCACAAGGTGAGAACGCGCTTGCAATTGCACGTTACACTTTGGCGGTAGACCGTCGTGCAGCTAGACGTGAAGGTGAACCTACAGCAGATTTTATCAACTGTGTTGCATTTGGCAGAAGTGCTGAGTTTGCAGAAAGATATTTACGTCAAGGTACAAAGATTGTAGTTAGTGGCCGTATTCAAACAGGCAGCTATACGAACCGTGATGGTCAGAAAGTATACACAACAGAGGTTGTTGTAGAAGAATCAGAATTTGCGGAAAGCAAAGCAAATAGCTCTGCACCAAGCAATAACAACTATCAGGCAAGTCCTGCTCCGTCACCAAGGGTAGATATTGGAGATGGATTCATGAATATTCCGGATGGAATTGATGAAGAATTACCATTCAGCTAAACGATTGATTGTATAGTTATTCGATAAATGAAATAGGAGGTAATTGACAATGGCTTTTGATAAAGGAAGTAAAGTGGATTCTCCAATGAAGAGAAGAAACATTCGTAGAAGAAAAAAAGTTTGTGTATTCTGCGGTAAAGAAAACAACGAAATCGACTACAAAGATGTGGCTAAATTAAGAAAATATGTTTCTGAAAGAGGAAAAATTCTTCCAAGAAGAATCACAGGAAACTGTGCAAAACATCAAAGAGCTCTTACAGTAGCTATTAAGAGAGCAAGACATATCGCTTTAATGCCATACGTACAGGACTAATATTAGGTCGTAAAACCAAAAAATAAAATTAAGCCTTTAAGTACTGATAATTCCAGTATTTAAAGGCTTTTTATGTTTGACAGACAAACAGCAGGTATTTATAATCTAACTTATCATATAAAATACAAAGGAGAACATTGAAATGCAGAAAAGTATTATCTATTCAATCATTACTGCGCTTGTATTTACAACACTGGAGCCAGTAAGCAAGTTGATTGCAGAGCAAGTGAATCCTTATGCAATCACGTTTTGGCGTTGCATGATAGGGGCATTGGTGCTGCTTCCTTTTGCGGTCCGCAAAATCAGAAAGGAAAAGATAAAGATAGGCATCAAAGATATCGGAATGTTATGTCTGTTAGGAGCATTGCTAATCTGTGTCAGTTTGGTTGTATTGCAGATAGCAGTCAAAAAGGCAGATAGCCCGTCTTTGATTGCAATTATCTTTTCTTCCAATTCTGTGTTGACGATACTGTTTGCTATGATATTATTAAAGGAAAAAATGACAAAAAGGAAATGGATTGCTGTTATTTTGTGTGTTATAGGTGTTCTTGTGTGTGCGGATTTTGGTTCCGGAACAAACTTAATATCAGTGATTTATGCAGTAATTGCGGCACTAAGTCTTAGCTTTTATACAGTATTAAGCAAAAAGTATATGAAGAAAATCGGTGGAGTGATACATACAGCATTGTCCTTCTTTTTCGGAAGTCTTGTTCTGCTCGTTGTTTTGTTGGTAGCGGGAGTGGAAATCATTCCTACATTTACGACACAAAATATTTCCCTGTTGGTTTATCTCGGAATTGTTGTAACGGGAATTGGATATTGGGCATATAACATGGCGATTGAGAAAGGCGGAGCGATGATTGCATCACTGGCGTTTTTTATCAAACCAATCTTAACACCGTTTGCCACTTTTTTGATTAATGGTATTGTACCGGATGCCAAAGTGTTTGCGGCACTTGTTTTAATTGTTTGTGGTTCCTATTTCGCAACGTATAAAAAAGATTAAGGAGGCGTAATCATGCGAGTAGTGGAAGATATAAAATATGGTAGTGGAAAAAATGATTTCTTGGATATCTATTATCCGGACACGGAAGAATTTGATATCTTGGTTTGGTTTCATGGCGGTGGGCTTGAAAGTGGAAATCGCAAAGGAATCCAGTTTGCAGAGGATTTGACAAAAGCAGGCATGGCAGCTGTATCCGTTGAATATCGAATGTATCCGACAGCAGTGTTCCCGGACTTTATTACAGATAGTGCAAGAGCAGTCAAATATGTGTTGGAGCATGTTGCGACTGAGAAGGGTGCTAAGAGAGTGTTTATTTCCGGAGCATCAGCGGGTGCCTATATTACCATGATGCTTGCGATGGACAAAAAGTATTTGGAAGAAGCAGGTGTAGACAGAAACAAAATAGCAGGATTTATCTCAGACACTTCTCAAATGACCGTACACTACAACGTCCTACGAGAGCGTGGATTGGATACACGTTTGGAACGCGTTGATGAGGCGGCCCCGATGTATTATCTTTCAGAAAAATGTTTTGAGGGAAATATGCTCATTATTTATTATACGGATGATATATGTTGCAGACCGGAGCAAAATCAATTATTCTACAAAAGCATCAAGAGATTTTGCCCGGAACAGAACATAGAGATTGCAGAACTTCCGGGAGGACATTGTAATGGCTGCTGCAATCGAAACGAAAAGGGAACTTTTGATTTCATTGATATTCTGAGGAAGTTTATAAATAACTGTTAATATAATTACTAAACTAATATGTTTTTCCTTGACTTGGTAATTTCCTTTGGTGTTAGTTTTCTATACTTCGCCGGTGTAATTCCGTAATATTTTTTAAATGTAGTGTAAAAATATTCCAGAGAATTAAATCCCGAATCATAAGCAATTGCCCTAATAGATAAATTAGAACTTAATAATAATTTACAGGCATGCTTCACGCGAAGGTTATTTAGATAATCATTAAATGTAATTCCTGTCATTTGTTTGAACAGGTGACCACAATAGTTTGGCGTATATGAAAAAATATGCGCCAATTCAGCCAGAGAAATGTTGTTTTTATAATTGACTTGAAGATAATTCACCATATCATTTACAAGACCATTATTAACAGGTATGGTGTTAGTCGATGATTTGCGTGCGATGTCTACAATTATTTCATTTATAACAGAGAGAGCCTTTACTCTTGACAATAGTTCTCGTGCCCCTTGTTCATGCCGGAGAATCTCCACTTTTTCCAAAAAAGTACGGGATTCGCATTCATTCAACGTGCAATGCAATGGATGGAACATGGAGAGGTGCTTCCGCAATTTTTCATGTAATATATCCGGGTCAAGTGCAATATTTATACTTTTCATTCCTTTGTCCAGATTTAATTGGTGACTGTCATCTGTAGACAAGATCCATGCATCTCCAGGTTTTATCTGATACGTTGTACCATTATAGGTGTGAGTGCCGGTTCCTTCAACGAAATACTCTAATTCTACAAAACCATGCCAGTGTGGTCGGGATATATAACCATCCTTAAAATAGTGCTTACGACATATATAACCGTGGCTGACCGGAATGTTGATATCACAGAAAAACATTAAAAAAAAGCCCCCCTTATTGTTGATTATTTTAAATATAGCATGGATTATTGCTATTTTCAACAATGAAAATAGTAGTACAATCAAAGTAAATAAAATGCTACGAAAAGGAGTGAAAGAATTATGATGAAAAAAGGACCTATTACAGCAACCTTTATTGACGAGATTTCATATGATATGCCTTCGTCAAACTGGTCACCGGAGCAATGGGTACAAGAGCTGGATTATATGAAGGAGATCGGAATTGATACGATTGTTTTGATTCGAGGCGGAATGGAAGATAAAACCATTTTCCCTTCAAAAGTTTTCGGTACCGAGTATACATATGATCTTGCAGGTTTGATTCTAGAGGAGGCTGCAAAGCGAAATATGGATGTATTTTTCGGACTTTATGTGTCGAACCTTGAATGGGATCAGGGAAATGCAATGCAGGAACTGAGAAGAAATAAACCTTTTATTGATGAAATATGGCTGCGTTATGGACACATTCCTTCCTTTAAAGGTTGGTACATTCCACAGGAAACAAGTTTTGAAACATTTAATATCTGCGATATTATGAGTGGCTTGTCGGCAATGTGTAAGGACAAAGCACCGGATACAAAAGTATTTATCAGCCCGTTCTTCAGAGCAACACCACCGTATCCGCAGACACCATTCACCCCGGAACGTCACTATGAAGAGTGGGATAGAATGTTTGCCAAAGCAGGGCAGGATATTGATATTTGTGCATTCCAGGATGGGACAGCGCCGATGTCTCAAATGGCTGAGTGGTACAGAGCGACTGCCGAAGTGTGCAAGAAACACTCCATTAGTCATTGGGTAAATGTAGAAACCTTTGAGCGTGATGTAAGAAATATGCTTTATCCAATTCCATTTTCTATCTTAAAGCGCAAAATAGAAATGCACAAAGAATATGCTGAGAAGATGATTACGTTTGAATTCTCACATTTCTTAAGTCCTCAGTCTATTTACCCTTCAGCGAGAAACTTAAACAACCTGTATAAGCGTCATTATTTGAACGGTGAAAATTTGTAGGGGAGACATAAAATATGGAACAAAAAAGAATTACAGAACTAAAAGAATTCTATCATGATTGTTTATTAAAAGATATCGTGCCTTTCTGGACACAATCAGACTTGATTGACAAGGAATACGGCGGATTTATCACAAGTGTGGACAGAGTGGGAAGAAGCTATAACGATGACAAAAGTGTATGGTTTCAGGGAAGATGCCTTTGGACATTTTCAAAACTTTGTAATACATACGGAATTCAGCCGGAGTGGGCAGAAGCTGCTGACAGAGGTGCTGAATTTATAAAAAAATATTGTATCGATGAAACTGACGGCAGAATGTATTTTACTGTGACCAAAGACGGAAAGCCGCTTCGTAAACGCCGCTACTTTTTCTCTGAAAGCTTTCTTGTAGTTGGATTTGCAGAGTATTATCTTCTCAGAGGGGATAAGAAGGATTTGGAACTGGCTGAGAAATACTTTGATTTGATGTACCGCATTTACAAGGATGCATCAGCAGACCCATTTAAGATTACACCAAAAGAAAATAGTGAGGTAAGAAGCCTTCATTCCAATTCGTATCCGATGGTATTGGTAAGCTCTGCACAGACATTAAGACGCGCGAATCCGGCCAGAGAAGAATACTACGACCAAGTGATTGCAGACGTTATCAATGATATGATTAGTTTGCATTATAAAGAAGATTTAAAATGCGTGCTTGAAAATGTTTGCATGGATGGAAGTATTTTAGATAATCCTGCGGGAAGAACAATTAATCCGGGACATTCTATTGAAAACTCATGGTTCTTAATGAATTATGCACAGAGCACAGGCGATAAAGACTTGCTTGAAAAAGCGTTAAATATTCTGCGTTGGCATCTTGAACTGGGATGGGATGAAGAGAACGGAGGAATCTATTACTTCAGAGATGTCTATGGTCGTCCATGTGAACAGTTGGAGCATGATATGAAGCTGTGGTGGGTACACAATGAAGCTTTGATTGCAACATTGTTGGCATCTAACTTGACCGGTGATGCATATTATGATGAGTGGTATGAAAAATTGCATGATTATGCATTTAGTCATTTCTCAGATAAAGAATATGGAGAATGGTATGGATACCTTCATAGAGATGGCACCGTTTCCCATGAGCAAAAGGGTTCCTTGTGGAAAGGACCATATCATTTGCCACGTTGCCTCATGTTATGTGAGCAGATTCTTGCAGCTTCAGAAAAGGGCGAGCAGGCAAAGGGACTGTTATAAGAGGAGTGCGGAAATGAAAAAAAGTGTGTATTTGGCATTAATGTTAGCTGCTCTTTTCGGCCTGACTGCTTGTGGGGGGAAAGAAGCAATGAAGGAACCTACGATTAAACTAACAAGTGTTTATGATGGAGCGACAGTAGATTTGTGCGAGCCTGAGGTGAGAACATACTTAAATGCACAGACAGAGAAAGAACAGATAAACGCCTTGATGGAAATGGAACAGGTTAGTTATCAGCATCAGACGCTTTCATTTAGTTGGGAAGGTGACGGAAGCAGTAAATACACATTGTACATAGCGGATAATCAAGAGTTTAAGAATGGGTATGAGTTTGAAACAACAAAGACGGAGTTAAACAAAGAAGTAGGAGTGCTTATTCCTGGAAAAACATACTATTGGAAGGTAGTTGGAGATAAGGAAGGAAGCACCTCAAAGGTGGATTCGTTACAGACATTGGATGCACCGGTTCGTATTATCACCACGGAAGATATTCCAAATGCACGTGATTTAGGCGGCTGGCAGACAGCAGATGGGAAAAAGGTGAAATATGGTTTACTCTATCGAGCAGGAAAAACGAATACGAAAGGCGTTAATTCTTGTCACCCGCTTGATGAAAAATTGTTCTCACAGACACTAGATGTGAAGACAGAGATTGACCTGCGTACGCAGAATTCTGATGATGGCGGGCAATCAGACAGTGTGTTTGATGATGTTTTCTACTATAAGACCACACTTACCCAATATAGTTATATTTTCCCTGATTACGAACAGGACGAACCAATGAAAAGAAGTTATGATAAACGTTCCAAATATTCTATCAGAGAGATTTTCAGAGTGCTTGCTAATGAAGAAAATTATCCAGTTGTTTTCCATTGCAATGCAGGTGCAGACCGAACCGGTACAGTTGCGTTCTTAATAAACGGTGTACTAGGTGTACCTTATGAAGATTTAACACGAGACTTTGAACTCACATCAGGACGTTATCGCAGTGCGATTGTTGATGGTGCATTTACCAAAGACGGTGTTATGCAAGATGATGAGGGCAATTATGTTGCGTGGGATAAAATGTATCAGACTATGATGAAGGATTATGGTACGGAAGACGGCAGCTTAGCATCTGCGATAGAGAATTATCTGGTGACAGTTTGCAAAGTAAAAGAAAAGGACATAGAGAGTCTTAAAAGCATAATGCTAGAATAACATAGGGGGCTATTTGCCCCCTATTTGTCTTGTTGATTTCGATATTCACCGGGGGTCATACCGGTTTCGGCTTTAAAAACACGTATGAAATAATTGGCATCTAATATGCCGACCTGTGATGCGATATCACTGATACTAAAATTTGAGTCAAGGAGCAATTCCTTGGCTCTTTTTATGCGCTCTTCACGGACGATTTTTACGACCCCACATCCAAATACTTTTTGAAAAAGCTGATATAGCCCACTTGGAGAAATATTATACTTGGAACAAATAGTGTCAACGGAAAGGTTCTCAGTGAGATGGGTTGCGATATACAGACGAATTTCCTGACCCAAATCAGAGTTATTTAGTTTTACAATGCGATTCAACCAGATATAGTTGGAACACATTTCTATTAATTGTGTCAAAGCGGTGGTATATTGGCTATCTAGATACACGATGTTATCCAATTCTTTGAGGGGTTCGGATGCAGAAAATCTATGCTGTTTGGCAGCTTTTATTACATTTCTGCGAATCTGCTCTTTGTCAGGATTGTCAGTGAACTGTCCGATTAATATGTATCCAAGCAACGTGTCTCCGTACATGATTGGTGATGCGATTTCTACAAGTCCCATATGGCAATGATATAAATATGGTTTTTTTGCAGCGTAGCATTTTGAGAGTCCCAGAATATCGCAATGGGTGCATTTTTCGTTGATATCCGCATTTTTGCGAATGAGCCCACAAAAGGGAATGGAGGAATCCGGATAGGATGCTAAAAGATTCCGATTGGCATCAAATATTGCGATGGTTGCATTGCTGATAGTAGCAAAATTCTGTACCAGTGTCATGAGTTCGTTGTTTTTTTGAGATTCCATAAATTTGCCTCCTATAAAATGTTGAAAAATGCTATAACGAAGTCGATTATTTCTATAATAGTAGCAAATTCAGATGATATAATCAAGAAAAAGTGCTATTACATACCATTTGTTAAAGGAGGAATGCATATGTGGTATGAGAAGGCGTGGCGACGCCATTTGTGCGATATACATATCGAAGAGTGGAGCCCGGAGTTCCTTTCAGAATTTAATCCAGAGGAATACGTTGAAAATTTAAAACGCGCAAAAGTGCAAAGTGCTATGATTTATTTTCAATCCCATGTTGGTTTGTGTTATTTTCCTACGAAGACAGGAAAAATGCATAACGCCTTCATAGGTAGAGAGGACATGATGAAGCGCGTGGTGGATTTATGTCACGAAGCGGGAATCGCAGTTATCGGTTATTATAGTGTGATTTATAATAACTATGAGCATGACAGACATCCGGAGTGGCGTGTTTTAAATCAAGAAGGAAAATCAGAAAGAGTCGAAGCTGTAGAGCAGCATCTGAGCTTTGGGTCGAAAGGATTAAACCGATACGGATATTGCTGTCCGAATAACATGGAATATCGGGAATTTGTGAAAGAGCAAATACGAGAAATGCTGGAATATTTTGATGTGGATGGTATGTTTTATGACATGTTGTTCTGGACCCATCCTTGTTACTGCGAAGAATGTAGACAACGCTGGGAAGCAGAAACAGAAGTAGGGAAACCAAGACCGGTCAGGGGAGATGAAAACTGGCATGAGTATGACTTAAAAATGAAAGAGTGGATGGGAGAATTTGCGAAATTCTTAACCGATGAAACCAAAAAGGTTGCGCCGAATATTACGGTTGAGCACAATTATTCTGCATCCATGACACCTTCGGGAATGATTATTGATACCGGTGTTTGTGATTATTCAGATTATACCGGCGGTGATTTGTACCTGAATGCCTACAGTCATAGCTTTGCATGTAAATATTACAGAAGTGTCACAAAGAATCAGCCATTTGAATACATGACCAGCAGATGTGACCCTAGTTTGTATGTACATACGACGCTGAAGTCAGAGGATATGATGTCAAGTGAAATGTTTCTGACAGTTGCACATCATGGGGCTATGATGATTATTGACGCTATCGACCCGGTTGGAACTATTGATGCCAGAGTATATGAGCAGATTGGAAATGTGTTTGAGAAACAAGTTCCGTATGAGCCATACATGGATAAAGGAAAACCAATAGAAGATGTGGGAATCTTTTACTCCCTCAACAAAGATATCAGTAAATACCAGTATACAAATCATTTAAGCGCAGTTGTGGCAGGGGAAACATTTGTACAAAAGCATGTGCCTTATGGTGTTGTAGGTACTGGATGTGATATTACAAGATTCAAAACATTTGTTGCACCAATGCTCATTGAACAAGATGGTAAGGAAAATGCCCGTTTCATAGAGTATGTAAAAAACGGTGGCAATCTTTACATCAGTGGTGCGGAAAATATGGAGCTCTTGCAAGAATTTTTTGGAGCGAAGTACGAGGGACGGACAAGAGAAACGATCGTGTATATTGCGCCGGAAGACAGAGCGCTCAGTGCGTTTGGTAGATTTAATAAGAAATATCCGTTGCATTTTGACAGTTACGCACCGAAGCTTTCTGGTATTAAGGAAGAGAACATCATTGCAAGGATAACCTTACCGTATACACCGCAGGATGTAATTGAGTTTGCATCCATCCATTCCAACCCGCCGGGAATTCCGACAGAAATACCGGCAATGGCGGTGACAAACTATGGAAAAGGAAAGGTACTTTGGTCTGCGTTCCCAATAGAAACTATGCAAAATATGGCGTATAAAAATCTGTTCATTGAACTCTTAAAACAAGAACTGAATCTGGAACAAACAATTAGTTCCGATGCGCCTTATGATGTGGAAGTTACAGGATATCAAGAGGAAGAAGGTATTCAGATATGCGCAGTTCTGTTGAATGAACATGAGAAAGCAAGAAAAGTAGAAGATTTCCAAGTATCTGTCAAATGTAGTGAAAGACCAAGTGCGGTTGTTATGCTTCCTGAAAAGACAGAAGTTCCGTTCCGATATGAAGATGGAGAAGTGGTCTTTACAGTGAGCTCATTAGATATGTTTGCAATGTATCAAGTAGAATTTGAATAAAGGAGAAAAATGTTATGTCAGTAGCAAAAAAATTATTAGAAGAAGGCAAGGGCGTTTATCGCCTTGCACCAACATGGGTACCTCGTTCGTTCTGTAGACCGGGAAAACGTATCAAACTTCATCCGGATGATTACTATGTATTGGGCCTTGAAAGAGGTGGAATTGATGAACGTTGGTTCGCATCTACCACATGGGCAGAAAATGGTCCATTGACACCGGATGATGAAGGTTTAAGTTATATCGTTTCAGCAGACGGTTCAGAACGTGTGTTACTTCGTGATGCAGTAGATGAATTAAAAGGTGAAATTATTGGAGATGAACTTTGGAATAAGTATCACAAATGGCCAATGTTCTCAAAATTCTTTGATAACTTAGGACCATTACCACATCACATTCATCACAGAGATGAACATGCAAAGAGAGTGGGAGCAGACGGAAAACCGGAAATGTATTTCTTCCCATCTCAATGCAATAATCATGGCGGAGAATTCCCATTCACATTCTTTGGTCTGAATCCGGAGACAACCAAAGAGGAAGTAAAGGAATGCTTGGAGAACTTCACAAAGGGTGATAATAAAATACTTGATTTATCACAGGCGTATAAGATTACACTTGATACCGGTTGGGATGTACCACCTGGAGTCCTTCATGCACCGGCAAGCTTGTGTACATACGAGCCGCAGTTTGCAAGTGATGTATATGCAATGTATCAGTCAGTGTTATATTACGAACATGCAGTACCATCGGATCTTTTATGGAAAAACTGTCCGGAGGAAGAAAAAGGAAACTTTGATTATTTAGTTGATGTAATTGACTGGGACAAGAACGTAGACCCTGATTTCCACAAGAACAGATTTATGGCACCAAAAGTGATCACACAAAATGAAGATTACACAGAAGAGTGGATTTGTTATAAATGCAAAGAAGTAAGTGCGAAGAGACTTACCATAGAGCCAGGAAAAACAGTGACAATCAAGGATGCGGCAGCATACGGATTTATCTTATTACAAGGCAAAGGTAAATTTGGCGTATGGGACATTGAAAGCCCAACACTGATCCGTTACGGTGAACTTACAAATGATGAATTCTTTGTAACAGAAAAAGCTGCAAAAGAAGGTATTGTAATAACCAATACTTCTGCGACAGAACCGATTGTAATGTTAAAACACTTTGCAGAAAATCCGGAGTTGATTGTAGAAGAATAAAAACTTCAGTCAAGGAATGTCTGGGATTATCCAGCTTCCTTGACTGAAGTTTTTTTGACATCCTTTTTTAAGGAACTTCTATATTTCATAGGTGAGACCTGATATTTTTTCTTGAACAACCTGCTGAGATGGGCGTTATCCCAAAAACCACACTCATTGGCTATAGTTGTAAGTGAATAATTAGTGTACCTCAGCATAGCTTTGGCCTGTCTGAGACGATAATCTTGTATGTAATCCGTTGGCGTGCAGTTAAAAATCTTCTTGAAATAACGCAAGTAAGAGGACGCGGACATACAGGATATGGTGTGTAGTGTTGAGATTTCTATCCGTTCGCCAAAATTTGTGTGAATGTATTCTATAGACTTAAGCATATCATAAGGATATTCCCGCTGCTTGATGTGTGTCTCTTTTTCCGCTTCAATGATTTCGCAGATTTTGGCAATTACGTATATGGCGAGAAATTCCTTTTGTGTCTCTGTGTTACAATTCTGTTCTTTTTCCAATAAGGCTAGTTCGTCAAATACACGGGCAAGATTATAATTCTCTGTAATGTTAATATGAAGAAAATTATTGACAATCCCGTTTTTTCTTTGAATCTGAGGATCAATATTGAAAAGAATATGGTATCCTGTTAATCCATGCAGATAACTTTCATATTTCTCAAAAAAATGCTCATGAAAAAGCAGGTGAAATATAGAAAAATTCTTAGAGTCAAAATCATAACCGTGTGGTACATTAGGAGGCATAATAAAAAGGTCGCCGACCGAAATATGCATCATATTACCATTAATATAATGCTTCCCGGTGCCTGCAAGGACGATGTTGAGCTCATGGAAGTTGTGGGTATGCATGGGAGTATGATATTCAAGTTCCTCGTCGTGATAATAGGCTTGCACGATTGAAGAAGGTTTAAATGTTTTATCATCGATGTAGTGCTTCATTTCATTCATTTGTGCATTATCCTTTCTTTGAATATATATATTATAATATTATATATTTTGATTTCGGCAATTTCAAGATGTAATTTCAAGATGAACTTCACATACAGACGTTTCCATACATCACACTCTGAAAATTGACGTTTTGGTGCAATTTTTTTGGAGGATAGGTACTATACACTCCAACTAGGTATACGCTATTATTATAATATATAATTATGCTTGGCAGGGGGTGTAGCAATATGCAAATAAAACAATTGTACACAAAATCATTGAGAATCAATGGAATCATGGATAAAGCAGTTGATTTTGTGATTACAAATCAATTGAAAGACAAGAAAACATGGAGGACATATATTGACGTATTCACTACCCGCGATGACTCGGAAGAATTATGGTGGCGGGGAGAGTTTTTTGGGAAACAAATGCGAGGCGCCTGTTATGCGTATCTGTATTCACAAGATGAAGAGTTGTATGATATTTTAACCTGGGCATGCCGTGAACTTTTAAAGACGCAGGATGAATATGGAAGATTTTCTACATACACCATAGACAAGGAATTTAATGGATGGGATATGTGGGGCAGGAAGTATGTTTTGACAGGTCTTCAACATTACTATCAGATATGTAGAGATGAAGAATTGAAGGAAGAAATTTTACAGGCCGAAAAGAAGCATATGGATTATATCATAAGCAAAATTGGTCCGGGCAAGATTGACATTACGACTACCTCTGGATGGTGGGGCTGTGTAAATTCCTGCACCATATTAGAGCCTACGATGGAACTATATAAGGTAACAAAAGAGCCGCGCTATTTAGAATTTGCAAAGTACATTATCTCCAAAGGAGGTAGCGCGGATTGTAATCTGGTGGAGCTGGCTTTGCAGGGTGATTTATATCCATATCAATATCCGGTGACAAAGGCTTATGAGATGATGTCCTTCTACGAAGGGTTGATTGCATATTATGAAGCAACAGGTGAAGAAAAATATCTGGAATCGGCAGAGAAATTCATTGAAGCGGTGCAAGAAAGTGATATTACGCTCATTGGATGTGCCGGTTGCACGGATGAGTTGTTTGATAATGCGGCAGTGAAGCAAACGGAATATTCCGATAATGTCATGCAGGAGACTTGTGTAACAGTTACATGGATGCGCGTGTTGATTCGTATGTATCTGTTAACCGGTGATGCGAAGTACATAGACCGAATTGAACAATCTGGTTACAACGCATTGTACGGAAGTCTTAACACGAAACAATGTGAACACTTTGACCGTTGGTCACAGCAGTATTTGCCGGCGAAATGTTTTGACAGTTACTCGCCGCTTTATATGAATAACAGAGGAAGATGGGTTGGCGGCCTTTCACATTTCTCAAATGGAGAATACACAGGTTGCTGTATAGCAATTGGTGCATGTGGAATCTCACTCATACCGCTGACTGCAGTGGTGACTATAGGAGATTATACATATATCAATCATCAGTTTAGCGGAGAAGCGTGTATCAAGGATGCAGATGGAAAGGATGTCAAACTGACCTTTGAAAGTGAATATCCTTTAAAAGGCGTTTGCAATATCAAACTTCAGTGTGAAGGTGAATGTAATTTAAAATTAAGAATACGTAAACCGGCTTGGTGCGAGACAATGTTGCTAAACGGAAAAGAAGTTGAAGCAGAAGGATATCAGGAAGTGACAGGTATTTTTAAAGATGGAGATGAGCTTACATTTGAATGGCAGTTATCTTTAAAAGTGCATCGACTAAATGAGAAGGTCGCATTTACATATGGTGCCATCACGCTTGCCTGTGACAGTGCTAAGAGTGACAGGGACATACAGAAGCCTGTTGTAGTGGAGGACGAACCTGTTTACAGAATCATATTACCGGAAAAAGATGAGCTTGTTCGGATGGAATGTGAGATACAAGATGGTAAAATTTTACTTACAGATTATCAGTCTTGCGGTAAAGAATGGACCGGGGAAAAGAATATGATAACTGTTTGGTTAAATACAAAATAAAAAGGAGGGATGGGGTATGAACCCAAAAAACAAACTAAGAGGGATATGCGCCTTACTGTGCGCAATGCTTCTGTGTAGTGTAGTGCCTGTTCATGCAAAGGAAAAGGAGCAAATCAAGATAAGTGATCAGGAATACGCAGTTACTTTGAATAATTCACTAAGTCTTTTTATCAGCAATGAAAAGGCTGTTTCCGGTGAAATCGGAACAAAGGTTTTTCTTACCTACACAGTAGTAGAGGTTACGGAAAACACCTTGACTCAGAGCGGAGTTGTCGGAACGATGGATAATACGATGACATTCCCGTATATCGAAAACCAAGGCAGACTATTTTATAAGTCTGAAAAGAATGGAAGCGAATTGCTCCAGGAGGGGTACACTTATGTATTCCGTTTTGAACGAACAGTAGATGGGTTTGAATATCAAGCCGCGAAACTAAAAGGCGATCAGGCAGAACCGCTTTCGTTTGGAGTTTCTACGAAGGTTCCGGAGTCAGAGGCATACAAGTATTATGGAGCATGGATTTCAGGAGCGAGTGGAAATGCCGCATCGGCAGTTTTAAGCCATATGCGTTGTTTTGATGAAAATGGAAATGACCTTGGAATTCATCTGAACAGGGATACGGCAACCAGACAGGACCAGGCGAATGCAATCTTCGACGTACATCCGATAGTGGATTCTTCTTATAGTTTTTCATTAGAGGATGCGGGCACGGTGGCGATTAGCAGTAAGTATCCGGCGGAGACAGATGTTGTCTATATGGAATATGAAGTCGAAAACGTGAAACGAGATGACAGCACTCAGCAAGGTCTCATTGTTTCCAGTGCACCGACAGCAACTTATCCTCATGCGAATAATGCAGGTTACTTGCGACTACAGATGTATAAAAAGGACGATGCAAAACCGTTGCTTCGCGAGGGAGGCAAATATTTTATTCGCTTTGAAAAAACAGAAGAGAGATTGGAAACCATTGTGCAATGTACCGTAGACGGAAAAACAGAAGCTTTTTCGTTTACCGGTTGGTATGGAGCATATAGTTCTTCCTACCCATACTTCTCAATATGGCTTGGTGAAGGAAAAGACTACGCTGTAACAGCAGATTTTAAAAATGTGAAATGTTACGATGCGAACGGCAACAGCCTTGGAATCCAGCTTAATAAGAAGGATATTCCGGTTTCTCATAAAGGTAGCATAGATGATTATTCAACAAGTCAGGCTGTCTTCTACTGTGAGAAAACAAAAGGACTGATTGATTTACAAGACGAGCAGAAATTCGCCATGGACATGAATGGGGTTAAGGAAGAAGGAACCTACACAATTCAAGGTGAAACGGACCTTTATCTCATGACAAAAGATGGAAAAGAACATTATGATTATGGATATATGGAACTCAAGGATGAAGCAGGAAACATTTATAGACGTATTAAAGCTTCTACCGTAAGATTTGTGACGGGAGAGGAGACCTTTGAGGTCGTTGCAGATGCGAAGACTGGTTTCCGTGTAGCAGAACCGGAAAAACCAACAAAAGAAGGAAATACCTTCAAAGGCTGGTATCTGGGCGATGAGACTGCTTATGATTTCGAGACGGTAGTTACGGAAAGCATCACATTGTATGCGATGTGGGAAGATGGCGATGGAAACGTATATCTAGCACTAGATACAGAGGCGTCAGGAATGGATACGTCCTTGATTATTGCTATAGCAGCATCGGCAATGATTGCAAGTGCGGGTATTATAATCTGTATCATAATTGTAAGGAGAAGACGACATGGAAGTAATTAGAAAAGACAAACCACTTAATAAACGCAGACTCCTATTTGTTATTTGCTGCTGTATACTTCCGATAATACAATGGTTAATCTTTTATGTGTTTGCAAATGCGTCATCCTTTGTGATGGCTTTTACGAATAAGGATGGCGAACTTTCGTTTGATAACTTTGTCCGTTTTTGGGAGGAACTCAATAATCCCGTTTCGGATATTCGCATTGCTTTTCGGAATACGTTTTTAACGTTTGCAATTATATTTGCAAGTTATCCGTTTAAAGTACTTGTTTCTTACTTTATATATAAGAAGGTACCATTTGCAGGAGTGTATCGAATCCTATTCTTCCTGCCAAGCATTATCTTCAGCGTTGCGCTTGCAATGATTTTCCAAAGGATGATCAGTGTCAACGGATTTATAGCGCAGTGGGTGCAAGATTGGCTGAATTTGTCGACTCCGCCGGAGCTTTTAGCAGACAGTCGTTATGCTAATACGGTGGTAATTTTACATATGTTATGGCTTGGTTTCCCAGGGGATTTGATTATCTGGGGGGGAACCTTTACCAGAATTCCGCACGATGTTCTGGAATCTGCTCGGATAGACGGTGTAAATTGGTGGCAAGAATTTACAAGGATTACAGTACCTATGGTATGGCCGACAGTTGCACTTCAGATGGTACTTATGTGTTGTAGCATCTTCGGAGCCAGTGGTGCGGTATTCCTTTTGACGAAGGGTATGTACGGCACAATGACCATCTCTGCATGGACGTATCTGCAACTCTTGAATGCGTCGGGTAACCAGTATACCTCAAATGCTTACAACTATCTGTCAGCGGTAGGTCTTATTATTACCGTGGTTGCAATTGCACTCTCGCTGGGCATCCGAAAATGGACGGATAAAGCATTTGATGAAGTAGAATTTTAGGAAGGAGAGAGAACTTATGAGTATGCCAAAATTTAGAATGCCAAAATCATTTAGGCGAAAAAGCAAGGGAGAGATTGCTTTACACCTATTCGTATCTCTAATCTTCTTCTTTGTAGCGGCAAGTTATGTCTATGTGTTTTTGTGGGCAGTAGTTGCGGGTGCGAAGACACATACAGAGATTGTTATGAATCCTTTCGCATTGCCGGAAGTTTGGCACTGGAAGAATTACTTGGATGTATTTAGTTTGCTGGAGGTAAATGGAAAGAACTTTTGGGATATGTTATTTAACAGTGTGTATTTTTCTGTAGGTGCTGTAGGGCTGATGCATCTTGTGACCATGTCCTTTGCATACTGTTGTACGAAATACAAGTTTCCAGGAAGTGAATTACCTTATACAATTATCTTAATAATGCTTACTTTACCACTTTATGGAACAGGTGGAGCATCCTACCGAATTTTCAAGGCACTAGGAATGGTAGACAGCTATACACATATTTTATGTTCACTGGCCGGATTTAACATGAATTTCCTATATTATAGAGCATGTTTTAAAAATATGTCATGGACTTATGCAGAAGCAGCCATGATGGACGGAGCAGATGATTTTGTAATATACACAAAAGTTATGATGCCGATGGCAAAGCCGATTTTCGGAGCATTGTTCTTAACGGGATGGCTCGGAACTTGGAACAACTACGAAAGTGCACTGGTATATTTGCCAAATATACCGACATTGCCGGTTGGTATCTACCAATTTAATACGGAAATGATATACAGGGCAAGGCTGGACATCTTGTTTGCAGCGTGTGTAATTATATCGATTCCGGCGATTATACTATTTGTAGCCTTTAACAAAGTAATTACAACAAACGTGTCTCTTGGTGGAATTAAGGGATAATCATATAAAAGGAGGAGAAGGAAAAATGAGAAATTTAAAGAAGATAACAGCGCTTTTCTTGGCAACGGTGATGACATTATCGCTTGCAGCATGTGGTGGAGGCGACAAGGATGATAAAAAGAAGCCTAACCACAACGGAGGAAAAGAAGTAGAGATTAGTTACTGGAATTCGGGTATGGGAACAGATTTCCTTGATGCCATGTGTAAAGCATTCAATGAGAAGCAGTCAGACTGGTATGTATACTATAATGCGACTGCAAGCTCAAAGGCATTAACAGCTACATATCCGTTGCCGGATGTGGATACAATCGACTTATATATGGGAACAGGAACTAGTGACGGTTCATATTTGACAACTTTAGATGATGTAGTGGAAAGCACTGCAGATGGTGATAAGAAATCAATTAAAGAAAAATTCGATGCTTCTCACTTGGATAGTGTAGTGGCTTCTGATGGACACTATTATCAACTCACATGGGGTGGTGGTTCCCTTGCAATGATTTATAACAAGGCACTGTTCAAAAAAGCAGGTATTAAAGAAGCGCCACGTACAACAGACGAATTAGCAGTAGCATGTGATACACTTTTAGAAAATGGAATCACACCAATGACTCATTTTATGGATGAACACGGGAATACATATTGGGAATACGCAGAGGAAGTATGGCATGCTCAATATGATGGATATGATTATTACAGAAATACTTTCTATGCATGCAAAGATGAGGCAGGAAATAGTCCAAGCAAAGATGTCTTGACAAAGAAGGATGGACGTTATCAGGTACTGAAAGCAATGGAAAAATTCGTTACACCAGAATATATTCTTGCAGGTTCTAACTCACAAGACCATATCACTATGCAGACAAAATTCTTGAATCAGGATATCGGTATCATGGTAAACGGTTCTTGGGTTTCAAATGAGATGGAAACTACCGGAAACATGGCAGATTTTGGTGTTATGAAGACACCTGTTATCTCAAGCATTACAGACAAGTTAACAACAGTAAAAAGTGAAACATTACTTCGTCAACTAATTTCTGCAATTGATTCTGTAAGCGATGGAACGAAAGATATCAGTGAATATCAATCAGGTGATGGATATGTGGTAAACGGCAAACAAATCTCAGCAGCAGATTGGGAATATGTGAAAGTAGCTCGTGGAATGGTTGCAGTTAACTATCCACAACAAACATGCTTTATCCCTTCTTATTCAGATGCAATAGACGGAGCAAAAGAATTTTTGAAATTCTATTATTCAGATGAAGGACAAAAGATTTTTGCGGAACACTTACATTTCACATTGCCAATAGAGTTGTCAGCAGGTGAAATCGACAAGAGCGATTGGAATAGTTTTGAAGTTGAGATGGACAATGTATTCCAAAGTGCAGAAATATATGTTTGCCAATATATGAAGAATAGACATCCAATCTTTCTTGATGGTGGTGCAAGACCATTTGCAAGCTATAATTTTGTTTCATTATTCTGTACATCTAATGCAAATGACCGTGTAACAGCGGACGAAGCTTGGGATGAGATTATAAAGAGAATTGACGGAAATTACAAAGGTTGGCTTGCAAATATAGAATAAAACATAGGAGTGTGGAGATATGAGACGAGGAAAACGAATTGCATATGTGCTGCTGGCGGCAACACTCATGACCGTTTCGGCCCTGACTCCGATGGAGACGAAAGCAGGTAAAAGTGAATTGGTGCTGGATGGAGAATCATTGGCAACATCTGATTGGAATAATCCGGAAGGCGATGTAGTAATAGAAGAAGGGAAACTGGTATTTCCAAAGGAAAGTACAGATTATACTAGATTCATTACAAAAACACCTGTAAAGAAGGAAGAAAAGGTAGCCAATTTAGTATCGTTGGAGGCTTCCGTTACATTTAATCAATTGCCACAAGGTAAAAGTTTTATCCTGGCATTTGGTGTCTCCAGTATCGAATCTCTGGCAGGGGAAGCAGGAAATATTGAAGTGGCATTCACCAACAATGGTGGAATAAAAGCAGGAATTACAGTATATAACGACGACGGAACGACGCAAGAGATTGTAGCTCCAAAGAGTTGCGGCATGTCTCTAAACAGAGAGGCGAAAGTATATGTGGTAATTACAAATGAAGGTAATATCGAGCTTACGGTGAACAATCAGAAGGTTGGTGCCGGAAAACTTCCGGTTAGCGGAGAAGGACGTTTCGGGTTCTTACAGACTGGTGAATGCGGTGCGGTTGTTTCAAATATAGAGTTTAAGCATTATGAATACGATACACCGGAAAATACGAACATTGTGGAAGATTTTGAAAAGGGAAGCCTTGATGCCTCCAAACTCACAGCAAAGATGATTACGGCAGTGATTAAATATCCAATGGGTCAGTTTGTAGAGGATTATAATGGAAATCAGGTATTGATGCATCTTAATACAAGTGTAGCGTATATCGGAACCGTATATAAATATTCAAACTTTGAGATGACCTTTGATGTACCGTATTTAAACATAAAAAGTGAGTATACAGATGATGGCCTTATGAAAAAGGCAGCATTTGAAAAGCTAATGATTTCAATCGGCGGAGAAAAAGCGGATTGGGATAGTGCTAGATACGATCTTTCGGCAGAAGTCATTGCTTTAGAAAAGGGCAAAGTATATTCCAACAGTAATAAGGAAGAATACACAACTACATTAACGAAAAATCCTTTCGAGGAGGGTAAACCGTTCTCAATGCAAGTGAAAGTGGTGGACGGTATGCTGACAGTCGGAATGAAATGGCTAGAAGAACAGAACTTTGAAACTGTTTTACAGTACAAGTTAAAAGGCGGTACTCCAACCGGACATCTTCATATCTGGGCACCGACACCGGCGAGCTTTGCTCTCGATAATATAAAGGTTACCAATTTGGACAATGATGCAAATATCATTGAAACGGAATATCGAAATGGAAAAATTGTAAAACCGGAGGATAATGTTCCGGAAGAACTAGAGCGAGTATATGCGGAAGTGGAAGAATCAGGTACGCCTTGGTACTTGTTAATTCCGGTTACTGCCGGGGCAACTGTAAGTGCAATTCTTATTACAGTTCTGATTACTCGTGGCAAGAAACAAAAAAAGGAGGCGACAATCAATGAACAATAAAAATAGAAAATGGAAATGCATATTGTCTATTTTAATGTGTGCAGTATTGCTTTCAGGATGTGCTGCCTCAAAAACAACAAGTGATAACAGTTCGAGTGCAATCGTTATGGAAAAAGAAGAATCAAGAGCTGTATCAATCAGTTTTATTGGTGGAAAAGATGTCATGCCGATTTCAGGAATGTGGGGACCATACGAACTTGCCCGTAGTTCAGATGGTAACGTATTCCCGTATTACGTTACAGATGAGTACTATCAGATGCTTGCTGATTGTGGTCTCAATATGATTTCGTATACACAAACGGATTATGCCACATCGCCTGATGTATTTAAAAAGACTATGGACTTAGCGGCAAAATACGGTATGGGATTGTTTGTAACAGACAGTAATATTCTGAATAAAGTTGACCAAGACGATATTACGAAAGAAGAAGTAGCAAAAGAACTTGTAAATTATGCGGACCATGAGGCATTCTGTGGATTGTATGTAGTGGATGAGCCACAAGCAACCTACTATAGCATGGGTGATGGTTCAAGATTACTTCAAAAGTATGAACAGTTAGCAGACGTTCTTCATAATGAATTGAATGTGTTAACTTATGCTAACCTATTTCCAATTTTTGACGAAAGAGAAAAAGATAACTATGAAAGATATGTCAATGAGTTCTGTGAAATCTATCAACCAAAAATACTCATGTGGGACTTCTATCCATTTGAGGAAAAAAGAGATGGAGACATGCGATTATACTTATATAATATGAGTTTAATTCGTGAAAAAGCAGAAGAATTGGGCATCCCATTTTGGGCATATATTCCAGCAGGTTCACAGTGGAACGACGGTTGGGGAGAACGCCCTACAGTATTACCATATTTTCCAAATGAATACCAAACCAACTGGAATATTAATACCTGTCTAGCTATGGGAGTACAGGGAATTCAATACTTCCCAATCATGCAGGTATATCAGTTTACACTTGCTGAAAACGGTGGATTCGATTTCCAACGTAACGGTCTTATCGGAGCAATGGGTAACAAAAACCAATGGTTCTATTACGCACAGAAGATTAACAAACACATCGCAGCAATTGATGAAGTGCTTATGAACTCCGTAAATAAAGGAATTATTTTGAGTGGTAAGCAGGCAAATAGAGATGCGGAATTGGTGAGCTGTGTAATCGAATCAGGTACTTTTAATCAGTTACAATCCGTATCTGGTGAAACTATGGTAGGCTGCTTTAACTACAATGGTAAAACAGCACTTTATGTGGTGAATTACAGTTTTGAAAAAGCACAACATATTACATTAGAGTTCAATGGGACACAGAATATCCGAAAGGTTCAAGGTGCAGAAACGTCTTATGTAAAGGGCGAAGCCTTAACATTGGATATGGCAGCAGGAGAAGGAATTCTGCTTGTTCTTGAATAATAAGGAGGCTGACAAGGTATGAAACAGGAAGAATCAAGAGCTATTGTAATTCCATATATCGGTGGGAAAGATGTAATGCCGATCACCGGTTATTTTGGGCCATACCTACATGATCATGAACATCTTCCGTATTATTTTACAGATGACATTTTCAAGTTGACTGCAGAGGCGGGAATTAACCTAATGGTGTATTCGGCTGCAGATTATGCATCTGATCCGGAACTTGTGAAACAGAACCTGGAACGTGGTGAAAAATACGGAGTGGGTGTGTTCGTTACAGACAGTAGTATTGTTGAGAGAAAAGAGCAAGATACTATCACTGTGGAAGAAGTAGAGAAGCGGATTGCGAATTATAAGGATTATAAAGCATACTGCGGAATGTATGTCATAGATGAGCCGACGACCCCTTACTTCTGTATGGGGGATGGCAGCAGATTGATTCCTAAATACGAAGCAGTGTCAGAAATCCTGCAAAAAGATTTGAATCAGCTTTGCTATATCAACCTATTACCGATTCACAATTTTGAGCCGGAAACAAGGGTAAATTACGAACGATATGTAAATGAATTCTGTGATAAGTTACAGCCTAAAGTAGTATTGTGGGACTTCTATCCATTTGACAAATACCGCGAAGGCAAGATGGAAGTGTATTTCTACAATATGAATATCATTCGCGAAGCGGCTATGAAACGCAATCTTCCGTTTTGGGCATTCGTGCAGGCAGGTGCACAGTGGAACGATGGTTGGAACAAATTCAAGGTTACAACACCTTATTTTCCGAATGAACCACAGTTCAACTGGAATGTAAATACCAGCCTTGCATTTGGCGCACAGGGAATTCAGTATTTCCCATTACTTCAGCCGGCACAATTTACTTTTGCAGAAGGCAAAGAAGGGGACTACGAATGTAACGGAATAATCGGTGCCATGGGTAACAAAACCCAGTGGTACTATTACGCACAGAAAATCAATAAACATATCGCAGCAATTGATGAAGTACTGATGAATTCTGTACATAAAGGAATCATCGCAAGTGGCGCGCAGACAAAGAAGGATCTAGTGTACGCAAGCTGCGTCATCGAAGCAGGAAGCTTTGAACAATTACAAACTGTGGCAGGCGATGCCATGATAGGTTGCTTTAACTATCAAGGAAAAGCAGCACTGTACGTGGTGAACTACAGTTTTGAACATGCACAGAACATTACATTAGAGTTTGATGATGTGCAGAAACTAACAATGATTCAGAATGCCAAAGAATCTGAAGTGATTACAGATAAATTGTCTCTTGATATGGAGGCTGGAGAAGGCATTCTAATCGTGATTCAATAATCCGGAATGGAGAGATTAGAAATATGAAAGGTAAAATGAAAAGAATACTTGCGTTTTTATGCGCTGTAGTATTGGTAGCAACAACCTTTTTAGGAAGTTGGTATACAAAGCAAGCAAAAGCTGCAAATGATGTTGTGCCAGTTTCTCTAGATGGCTACGACAATATTACAATTAAGGATTATGCAGGATTGACAGCACCGGGGACATGTGTCGGTGTGTCTGGTGGCAATGGTACTTATACAGGTGGTAC
Source organism: Faecalimonas sp. (assembly GCA_045531155.1). Classification (GTDB taxonomy): domain Bacteria; phylum Bacillota; class Clostridia; order Lachnospirales; family Lachnospiraceae; genus Faecalimonas. The sequence continues at coordinate 35,993 of JAZSDK010000081.1, forward strand.
ATCAGCAACCAATTATACCGATTTTGATAAAGTGTTACTTTCTATGAAGCTTACCTTTACGGCTGGTACATATACAACACGTATGGAGTTCGGAAGTAATACAAAATGGGGATTATCGATGTATCCAACTGCTGATGGAAAACAACTTAAGATAT
>JAZSDK010000136.1:0-5808 GCA_045531155.1 Faecalimonas sp.
GAATGGTGAAACATATGCACAGGCATTCCGCAGCATTTACACGTTTGGGCCAACCTTCCGTGCAGAGAATTCTAACACACAACGCCATGCTGCTGAGTTCTGGATGATTGAGCCTGAAATTGCATTTGCTGATTTAGAGGACAACATGAACCTTGCAGAGTCTATGTTGAAATACGTGATCAACTACGTATTAGAAAATGCACCGGAAGAGAGGAACTTCTTCAATTCATTTGTAGACAAGGGATTGTTAGACAGATTGAACAACGTAGCAAATAATGATTTTGCTCGCGTAACATACACAGATGCAATTGATATTTTAGCTAAGAATAATGATAACTTTGTATTTAAAGTATCATGGGGATGCGATCTTCAGACAGAGCATGAACGTTACTTGACAGAACAAGTATTTAAACGTCCTGTATTTGTAACAGATTATCCAAAGGATATCAAAGCATTCTACATGAAGATGAATGAAGACAATAAGACAGTTGCAGCAGTAGACTGTTTGGTTCCTGGAATTGGTGAAATCATTGGCGGTAGCCAGAGAGAGGATGACTACGACAAGTTAGTTGCTCGTATGAATGAGATGGGACTTAATCCAGACGATTATCAATTCTATTTGGATTTGAGAAAATATGGTTCTACAAGACATGCTGGTTTTGGACTTGGATTTGAACGTTGTGTAATGTACCTCACAGGTATGTCAAACATCAGAGACGTAATTCCATTTCCAAGAACAGTAAACAACTGTGAATTATAAGATGAAATGATTAAAAATACCGCCTCAGTGTTATAAGCACTGAGGCGATATATATTTTTCACCATTTTGTTAAAGTCAACAATATGGTAGGCTATTTGCCATCTGACACATCTAAGAGAGCTGGTGATTCTGCATTCAGTGGAGAAATAACACTTCGACCAATCTTTTGCTCTAATTCTTTTCGGGCATTACCTGCAATAGCACCGCCTTCCAGTACAGTTCCTTTTGCTTCATCATAGCCTTTAGGGTTCTTTGCTTGTGAAATGGCTGTAGCTGATACTTCGGCGAGTTGATTTAGTGCGAGTTCAATGTTGGTCATATTATCTCTAAGATTCTCTTTGTAAAGTCCTTTATATGCCTTATATTCTTTGACAGTTTTTCCAGACCATGATTTTGTAAGTACGTTTGTCAGGGTTGCATATTCACGAGTATCTTCTATACCGGCACGCTTCCATTCATCTGTCAGTAATTTACGAACATCGATGGCGTGAAGACGTTGTTCAATCCATTTTTCTGAATAACCTTTTTTGCGATATGTATCAATCATTCGTTCAAAAGCTAATTCAGGGTCCGCTATTTCATCAAGGCGTTCTTTTCCGACGAGAGCAAGCCATTGTTTGAATGGTTCCGCTTTTTTTGAAGGAATGGATTGAATAATACGCAGTAATTGTTCTGTGCTTGCACAATCAGTTAAACGCATTTTACCATCAGCAGCCTTTATTTTCAAACGTACACAATTTGTGTACGTTTCATTTCCCTCGTCTTTTAAACGTGATTTTAACATGTTCCAATAGTTTTTGGGATTAGTACTATCGGTTAAGACTTGGCAAATATCAATAATAGAGAAATACCATTCTTCTTCTTGCTTATGCCATATCTTTCTGATTTTGTCGTCGAAAAAGAATTCCAATTCTCTATCGTCAGTAAGTTCGTTTAAATCAACGTCTACAGCAATAGAGTTATTAGTTTCTGCATCAAATACTAATATTGTTTCATTTTCTTGGGTGCTTTGCTTATTTCCAAGAACTCTTTTTTGTAATTGTTCTAATCTATTTTCGAAATCGCTCATATATACCTTCCTTTCTTTATGTATCCTTTCGGATGTACGCGCGCCGTCTTAGTGTATATCGCCTCTCATACGGTCAATCATCTGCTTTACAAATTCAATGTCTTCCTTTTTTACTTTACGAGAAGCATCGAAGAGTACCTTATACTCCGGATTCTCAAACAGAAACTGTGCTAGTTCGCGAGCCTCGTCATTGATATAGTATGGAGCCGTTAGAATATCTTCTTTTCCATTCATTAGTTCATAACGGTAAATATTTAAAAATACGCATATTTTATCAATTTTGTCCATTCTAGGTAATTTAACACCTTTGCACCAGTTTGAAACAGTTGCTTGGGAAACACTCATGTATTCTGCGAGATCAGCCTGTGTTTTATTACATATATTCAAATAATGAGTGATGTTTTTAGCTATAATACTATTTATTTTTTGTCCTGACATATATGACCTTCCAATGCAATGTAGTTGTAAAATTATTGTACAATGAAAGTTTATTAATTTCAACGAAATTCATAAAAACATAACTTAAAGTTAAGTGCAATGTATTTAAATGGAGGTGATAATCAATGAAGAATTAAAAGATCAGCACGGTGGTGCCATGTGTTGTCTTAAGAGATTTACATGAGAAAAGTGCAACTAAAGAAGGCTGACTAGAAGCCAGCCTAAGGTTACCCTTTGTGACAAGGTTTACAACAATAATAACAACCATCAAATTTCTTATAAGGATGTTTTGCCTTAGCTGCGACGATGGCATCACTGCAACTGGTGTAATATCCAATATAAGTTCTGTTTAAAGCAGAAGGCAAAAAGGAACAATCGCCTGTGTGGACCTCATGATTCCCGTTTATGTCGGTGTTGTCATTAAAGTAATAGTGCTTATACATACGTTCACCACCTTTCTCTTTAGTAATGAGTGACCGTACATTGAGACAGTAAAATTATACCAAAACAATAATAAACAAGCAAATTTAAGAGAATGAGACTATTTAAAAGAAACCTTAAATGTTATGGAAGCAGCAAGAAAATAATTATTTTTAAGAAAATGTTAATGCGCGGTTATCTTGTGAAAACGTTGCAGAAGGGGTAAAATAATTACAACAACCAATAGCCGAAAGGGGAGTTTGCCATGAACATATTAGTGGTGGATGATGAACGTGAAATTGCGAATATTGTAGCGCTGTATCTTCAAAGTGATGAGTATAATGTTTACAAATGTTATACAGGGAAGGAAGCGTTGCAATGTGTAGAGGATAAAAAAGTTGATTTGGCAATTTTAGATGTAATGCTTCCGGACATCAACGGATTTGAGATTTTAAGGAGAATCCGTGAGAAGCATACCTTTCCTGTCATTATGTTGACAGCAAAGGTAGATGCCACAGACCGTATCAATGGATTAACACTTGGCGCAGACGATTACATACCAAAGCCTTTTAATCCGTTGGAGTTAGTTGCAAGGGTAAAAGCACAGCTTCGTCGGTATACGAAATACAATGATGGCGTGAAAAATAGTGGTGAAGTGATTGACTTTGCGGGACTTGTGTTAAACCGTACATCTCATGAGTGCATTTATAATGAACAGCAAATCACACTCACTCCATTGGAGTTTGAGATTTTATGGCTCTTGTGTGAAAATCGCGGAAAGGTTATTAGTTCAGAAGAGTTATTTCTTCAGGTTTGGAAAGAGGATTATTTTAAGAATAGTAATAACACAGTTATGGTTCACATCCGACATCTGCGCGAGAAATTAAGCAGGCCAACGGGAAAATGTGACTTGATTAAAACAGTTTGGGGAGTAGGTTATAAAGTTGAAGAATAATTATCGTAAACTAAAATTCAGGCTTTTGCTTCAGACGATGCTTGTCATTATACTGACCATCTTGGTGGGGTTTATCATATTTGAAATTTTTCTGCAGGACTCATCCACTGAGCTTGTGAAGATGCTAACTTCTATTCATGTGCAGGAGGATAAGGCGCGGGCATGGTATTGGAGAGTCATTGGTAATAATAAGGAAACTGTTATGGTTGCAGGATTCTTGCTTATCTTTTTAGTGTTCTTTTACATGGCACTTAATGTATTAGAAAAATATTTGCGGGAAATCGAGGCGGGAATTAACAATATTACATCGGACTCGAAAGAGTCTATCCGCATGACAGCAGAATTGGAGCCTATTGAGACGAGGCTTACAGAGATTAAAGGGACGCTGAAAAGGCAGGAATTGGAGGTTCTTGTAGCGGAACAGAAAAAGAACGATTTAATTGTGTACTTGGCCCATGATTTAAAGACACCTTTAACTTCTATTGTGGCGTATTTGTCTATGCTGGACAGTTATAAGGATATGCCGGAGGAGGAACGGAGCAAATATATCCACATTGCATTGGAGAAATCTACCCGTCTTGGTGAGTTGATAGACGAATTTTTTGATATTACAAAATTTAACCTTCAAGAGATTGAGTTGGAGAAACAGGGATTAAATTTGACCATGATGCTTGAGCAGGTGGCTGACGAATTCTATGGCGTGTTTCAGAAGAAGGGACTTGTCTGTGAATTGGAAGTTGAAGAGGATTTAACCGTGAAAGGAGATGCGGACAAACTGGCAAGGGTATTTGATAATATCCTAAGGAATGCAGTCTCTTATTGTTATTCGGACACACAAATTCAAATTCAAGCAAAACGCATTGGAAATCAAATTTGTATCTGCTTTACCAATAAAGGAGATATGATTCCAAAGCAAAAACTACAGACCATATTTGAAAAGTTTTATCGGTTGGATGAGGCGAGACGAAGCAAGACAGGAGGCGCTGGTCTAGGCCTTGCAATTGCAAAGAAGATTGTGGAACTGCATGATGGCACAATTGAAGCGCAAAGCGATGAGACGGAGACAAGATTTATTGTGACATTACCAAGTGCATAGAAAGCAAAAAAGTCGCTCACATGAAGAGGGCGACTTTTTGACGTGTCTATTCAATTGTTTCACCATTTTTATATTTTTCAACAATATTCTGAATTCTTGCACTTGGATCCAGGATATCGCTGATAGAACCGTCATGGTTCAAGGTATCAATAATCAGTGCAATATATTTTGTCATATCACAGTTGATATACCAAGGTCTTGCTAACAATTCTGGTGTCTGGTAAATCAGGTTTGTTGTCAAGATACCTTCGATAATACCATTTTCGTAAGCTTCATCGAACTTTTGAAGTCCATTGGTGAAAAGACCAAAGGTAGAAGCGCAGAAAATACGGTTAGCTTTTCTGTCTTTCAATTGTTTTGCTACATCCAGCATACTGTCTCCGGAAGAAATCATATCATCCACGATGATTACGTCTTTACCTTCTACGGAAGTACCTAAGAATTCATGTGCAACAATTGGGTTACGCCCATTCACAATTCTTGAATAATCACGACGTTTGTAGAACATACCCATATCGATTCCGAGCACGTTCGCAAGATAAATCGCACGTTCTGTAGCCCCTTCATCTGGGCTGATAGCCATCATATGCTCACTGTCAATTTTTAAATCCGAATATTTGTGAAGCAGAGATTTTACAAACTGGTAGGTTGGACGAACGGTTTCAAAACCATGCAATGGAATTGCGTTTTGAATACGAGGGTCGTGTGCATCGAATGTAATAATATTATCTACACCCATGCGTACCAATTCTTGGAGTGCCAGTGCACAGTCCAAAGATTCTCTTGAACTTCTTTTATGTTGTCTGCTTTCGTACAAGAATGGCATAATTACGTTAACTCTACGAGCCTTTCCGCCGATTGCAGCAATCACCCTCTTTAAATTTTGGTAATGGTCATCAGGTGACATGCGGTTTGTGTGACCTGATAAAGAATATGTGAGACTGTAGTTACACACATCTACCATAACATAAACGTCTTTTCCTCTTACCGATTCATTAATGATGCCCTTTGCTTCCCCTGAACCAAAACGAGGAACCTTTGCATCAACAATAAAGGAATCTTTTGAGTAT
>JAZSDK010000083.1:0-2172 GCA_045531155.1 Faecalimonas sp.
CGTTTTTGCGCGATAAATACTGATATTTCCACCCGTAACTATTGACTTTTGCTTCAAAATTTAGTAATCACTTTAAATAAATAATTGATTTCTACAACCCCATTACAACGGCTCCTTCTCCCGAATGGCGTGCGACTACATCCACGCCATCGGGATGACGGAGGAAGAAGTGGAAGCTTTGTTGGAGGCGATGAAGGGAGTTGTGAGTGGTTGGAAAGGAGATGAATAAGATTTTTTATTGGTATCCGATAAAAGAAATGCAATATTGCCGATGTTGTTAAGAAAACATCAACGTGCGTGAAAGGGAAGTAGAGTTTATGACAGGAGTGACACGACGGTTGCACCACTCCTGCCATCACATTTGCTCTAGTACATAACTCCCGGTTGCAGGAGTACAAGGAGTTAGACTCAAATTCAAGAGAAAAAGGGGGAAAAGAGTCCATCAATACATGGACAAACGACTTTACCGAAGCCTCGATTGTCCGCATGACACCTCAAAACGAGGTAAAAAAAGGATTTATTGTTTTGATTATCAATAGGAAACAAAGTTTTCATTTGTCCGCACCCGTTTTTTGGTTTAATCACTTTTTACCTCTAACTTTGTCTGAGATAAACAGAATCAATAAACATACTATGATGAAGATCAACATTTAAAAAAAAGTATAATAGACTATGAAAAGGCTCTACACAATTACATTACTGCTTGCCTCCATGCTCCTTTCATGCGGAGGCGGGAAAGGAGAGGCACAGAAACAGAAAGTATCTGATGGCTTATGGACATTTGACGTTACTAAAGAATACCCGACTAAAGAAATTTACATCCAGGATATTGCTGATGTAGACTATATTCCTTTGGAGACAAACGATTCCATACTTTGGAGAGGTAGAGAAGTTCTTTATTTGGATGACGATTATATTGTAGGAGCCAATAGAAACAATGGAGTTTATTTTCATGACGGAAAGGGAAAGGCATTGAACATGTTTAATAAAATGGGACAAGGGCCTAAGGAATATTTAGATATGTATAAAGTGCAATATGACAAGAAATCTGACGAAATCTACATCAATGACATGTTTAAATATTATGTGTATGACAAAGAAGGAAATTTTAAACGTTCTTTTCAAGGTATAGAAGACAAGTTGTATTCACGGATTGAACAATTCTTCATTTTAAACGAGGACGAACTAATTCAATACAATTATAATAATCATTATACACGTGTTTCACGACTGACAGGGGAACATCTAGGTGATATAAAACTAGGTGTCGCAGATTCTACGACCACTTTATCTTTTAGAAAAAACAATATGATCTTTAACACAATAGTTTCACATTTTACAAAAGACAAGGAAGGATATATTATAACTTCATTTTCTTCGGATACAACCTATTTGTTAACTTCCAATCTCCAATTAAAACCTATTGGGGTCAGAATTCCACCTGTAAGTTCACAAGATGTACCTGTTTTCTTGTTGCCTGTAAAGAACACTCCAAGATATTATTTCATGTCCACTATAAAGAAAGAGGATAGTTTTCCTACCAAGGCATATATGATGGATAAGAAGACAAATCAGATATATTATTTGAAAGATTATTTCAAAAATAAGGATTATATTGGGCTAAAAGTACATTTAGACATGTTTGGACCATCAGTTCTCGCAGATCTTCCAAACAATGTATGTGTTCAATCTCTAAATATCACAAAACTTTGCGAAGCATATGAAGAAGGGAAATTGAGTGGTAAACTGAAAGATATTGCTGCCAATCTGAAAGAAGACGATAATCCTGTATTGATGATAATTAAATTTAGAGAATGATGAACTACGAAACCATAAAAGGACTATTGGACGAGTTTCTACAAACCCATTACAACGGCTCCTTCTCCCGAATGGCGTGCGACTACATCCACACCACGGGGATGACGGAGGAAGAAGTGGAAGCTTTGTTGGAAGCGATGAGGGATATGACAAAACGTAACGAATGATTGTTTTTCTGCACAAAATATCGTATGTTTGCAGAAAGATTAGCAGAACGATTATGAAATACCCTATCGGCATACAGGATTTTGAAAAGATAATCACAGGTGGTTATGTATATGTAGATAAGACTGCTCTTATCTACCGGTTGGTTACGGAAGGAAATATCTATTTCCTCAGCCGTCCGCGCCGATT
>JAZSDK010000135.1:0-10491 GCA_045531155.1 Faecalimonas sp.
GGATATCTTGGAGAGCCAACAAAATATTACAGTGTGGAAGGATGCAATCTGTATTTTCAGTTATTGAAAGATGGGGAAGCAGTAGACCCGCTACATTATTTGGATGTATAAAGAAAAGGTGCGTTTCGTGAGGGACGTGCCTTTTTTGATGTAAATCACCTTGACAACTATATCTCTAAAGAGATACAATAAGTATGGCTCTAAAGAGATATAGGAGGTGTTAGAATTGGAGAACATTTATCACGGTTCTACTGAGATAGTAAAGAATCCATCACGTGGCAAAGGAAAAGTATACAATGATTACGGGCAAGGTTTCTACTGCACAGAGAATATAGAATTAGCAAAAGAATGGGCATGTACTGAAGATAGTGATGGTTATGCAAACCAATACGCCTTGGATATGAACGACTTGAAAGTGATGGATTTGTGTTCTGATAAATATAGTATTTTACATTGGCTTGCGTTGTTAATGAAATATAGAGTGGTAAGATTTTCAACTCCTATTATGAAAAGAAGCAGCGATTGGCTTTTGGAGCATTATCTTCCGGACATCTCAGATGTAGATGTAATGAAAGGTTATCGGGCAGATGATTCTTATTTTTCATATGCCAGGGCATTTGTAAATAATGAAATTACCTTAACGCAACTGTCTTATGCCATGAAGTTAGGAAATCTGGGAGAACAGATTGTTCTAAAGAGTGACAAGGCATTTGAGAAAATTCAATTTCAAGAAGCTCATTTTGTAGATAAAAGAGAATATTATGTCAAAAGAGTAATTCGTGATACAGAAGCAAGAAATGCATATCTCAAGGAATTAGAGAAGGAAGATATAGATGGACTATATATCCAAGATTTGATGAGAGGGGGTTCGCCATTATGATGCACGCCTATGATGAATGTTATTTGAATGATGCCATGAAAAATCTTGGAGAAGCTGTGGACTACGCGGTCAATTGTTGTAAGCTCAGTATGTCAGAGTTTATGCAAATGTTTCTTGCAAGCGGATATGCAAAACTTTTTGAGAAAGGCACACCAAAGTACGTGTCCGGTATATCAGGAACCGAATTAGTATGTGACATATTCATTCGGGTGGAAAGTAAACATGATTTTCTACCTGCGCAGATAGAATACAGCTGCTCAAAAGAGTATTGGTGCGGTTGGATACTTGCTTATTATCAGTGGTATAGTGGAAAGTCCTTTAAAGATATTCTGAATATTTTATCCATGGAACAACTTGAGAGAATGTATTCTACTATGCATGAGGCTTCGGAACAGCGTTTTGTGGATGCAGTGGAAAATATCATTTCTCGAAAGACTGCTGTAAGTAAGTTACAAATGCTACGGAGACTCAATGGCTATTCCCAAAGAATGTTGGCAGAAAAGTCGGGTGTCCATTTGCGCAATGTACAACAGTATGAACAAGGCGCAAAGGATATAAATAAAGCTGCGGTCAGTACACTGGTGGCACTGGCCAAAACGTTGAATTGTGAAATTGAAGATTTGTTGGAGTAGAGGATTAAAAACTTGTTTGTACAATTTGAACAAACAAGTTTTTACATTCTCTTAAATCACATAAAAATACAATGACACATAATGACAAGCACTTCCTCCCATTACAAACAGGTGGAAAATTTCATGCAGTCCAAAGTGCTTAAACTTTTCCTCAAACCAAGGAATCTTCAGTGCATAGATAACACCGCCAATGGTATAGATAATCCCACCTGCAAGAAGCCACCAAAAAGCAGCAGGATTCACGCCACTCCAAAGTCTTGGAAGGGCAATGATACAAGTCCATCCCATTCCTATATATAATATAGAAGAGAACCATTTCGGGCAGGTCACCCAGAAGGCTTTAATGATAATACCAATCAAGGCAAAACTCCAGATAATCGTAAGAACAACAATTCCGAAGGTTCCCCGAATTACAAGCAGGCAATATGGAGTGTAGGTTCCGGCAATCAGAACACAAATCATCATATGGTCGATTTTTTTCAGAATCTTATTAATTTTTTCCGAGATATCAAAAAAATGATAGGTGTAGCTGGCTGCATATAATAGAACCATGCTAGCAATATATATAATAGAAGAAGCAAGTACGAGATTAGAACCCTGTGCTGCTTTTATGATGAATGGAACGCCCCCGATCAAAGCCATTAACATACCCAGGTAATGTGTAATTGCACTTCCCGGATCTTTAAATATTCTTACAGTCATTATTTATACCTCCCCAGATGTAAATACATGGAACCCATAATGTAGTATTAAATACTACATTGTATCATATGAAGATACTAAACCAATTATGTAAGAAATGCAAGTAATTTTGTTTACTTTTTTCTAAAAAAAGTCTAAAATATGATTGGTATTATAAATTTAACAAGTACAAGAATAAAGGATATAACCAGATGAAATATTACGTAGACTTAAATAAAGAAGAGTTTGCATATATGCAATTGTATAAACAAATGAAGAAGGACATTGTTGAAGGTGTTCTGATCTTTGGAAGTAAACTGCTGTCCAAACGCCTGCTTGCAGAGGAAACCGGCGTGAGTGTGATTACAGTGGAGCATACTTACTCCATTCTTTGCGATGAGGGGTATATTGAGGCAAGACAACGAAGCGGATATTACGTGATTTATCGTGAGAGCGATTTCCAGGGTGTGGGACAGATTCATATATTAGATGGTGACTTGGAGGATAGCATTGCGGTGGTAGGTAGTAATATAGCACATGACGAGTCTCATCATGTGCCATCTCATAAACCGTATCATGGCAAGGCGAAATGTGATTTTCCGTTTTCCGTTTTGGCCAAAACCATGCGTCGTGTGCTAACAGACTATAGCGAAGAAATTCTTGTAAAGTCGCCAAATCATGGTTGTCCAGAACTTCGAGAGGCAATTTCATCTTATTTAAAAAGAACAAACGGGATAATTGTCACACCGGAGCAGATTATTATAGGTTCCGGGGCAGAATATCTTTATAGTTTAATTGTGCAGTTACTTGGAAAGGAGCGAGTATTTGCATTAGAGAATCCGTCTTATCGCAAAATTCGTCAGGTCTATGAGGCAAATGGGGTTACTTGTGACATGCTGACACTTGGTCGCGACGGAATTAAGACCAGTGAATTGGAGAAAACCAATGCAACCGTGCTCCACATTACACCATTTAACAGTTTTCCAAGTGGAGTGACTGCGAGTATATCAAAGCGGCAGGAATACTTGCGCTGGGCGGATAGTCGAGATGGATATATTATAGAAGATAACTATGATTCGGAACTTACAGTTTCTAAAAAGAATGAGGATACGGTTTTTTCTCTTGCAAATAATAATACTGTCATTTATTTAAATACATTTTCTCAAACTATTGCGCCGTCTATGCGTATTGGATATATGGTTTTGCCGGAGATTCTGGTTGAAAAGTTTGAGAGTAAATTGGGATTTTACTCATGTACGGTTCCGGTATTTGAACAATATGTGCTTGCCGAACTCATTCATAGTGGGGATTTTGAACGTCATATTAATCGCGTGCGACGTGTACGAAGAAAAACAAAATAAATCTGGTCATATAAAATTTTCTTAATTTGGATATTTTTCTATTACCAAGAAAAAGTATAATAGGATTCATGAATAACATCTAAAGGAGAGATATATATGTCATATAAAAGAGTACTTACAATACAAGATATTTCCTGCGTTGGACAATGTTCGCTTACGGTAGCACTCCCAATCATTTCAGCATGTGGAGCAGAAACCTGTGTGTTACCATCTGCAGTACTTTCCACACATACAGGAGGATTTACAGGCTACACATTTCGTGATTTAACAGAGGATATGCCAAGCATCAAAGAGCACTGGGTGAAAGAAGGACTGAAATTTGATGCGGTTTATACCGGTTATCTTGGAAGTACAAAACAGATTGAATATGTTGCAGATATCATGGCATCAGTTGGAACCGAATCTTGTGTGAAGGTTGTAGACCCAGCGATGGCGGACCACGGAAAACTGTACTATGGATTTGATATGGAATTCGTCGAAACAATGAAAGGACTTTGTGCAAAAGCAGATTATGTGATGCCAAATATTACAGAAGCTAGTTTCCTTACAGGAGTAGAGTATCAGGAAGAATATGACAGAGCGTATGTTGATTTGTTACTTGAGAAATTAACTGCAATGGGATGTAAAAACATCATCTTTACTGGTATTTCTTATGAACCAGGTAAAACAGGTGTGGTTGTATTGGAAGATGGAAAATATTCGTATTATGAACATGAAAAATTAGCAAATAGTTGTCATGGAACAGGAGACATCTATGCATCTGCATTTGTGGGAGCACTAATGAGAGGAAAAACGGCTTTCGATGCGGCTAAGATTGCAGCTGATTATGCTGTAGAGTGTATTAAGTATACGGCAGAATTAGATAATCACTGGTATGGTGCAGCGTTTGAACCTGTGCTTGGAAAGTTGATTGTTGCGTTAGGAGAATAAAGGACAATATTTGTTGTAGAGTCGAATAAGTTACAATAAAAAAGTTCACATCTTGATTGATGTGAACTTTTTTCGAGGGTTTTAGTAATTTTCAGCTTTTCTTTCGAAATAAGCCTTAGGGTGAGCACATGTTGGGCAAACCTCAGGAGCTTCTTCGCCTAAGTGGATGTAACCACAGTTGCGACATTTCCATCCTAATGGAGATTCACCTTTAAATGTGTTACCTTCTTGTAAATGTTTCAATAATCTGTTGTAGCGTTCTTCATGAGATTTTTCTACAGCAGCTACTAAACGGAATTTTGCAGCTAATTCTGGGAAGCCTTCTTCGTCAGCTTCCTGAGCCATACGAGCGTACATATTTGTCCACTCATCATTTTCACCTTCTGCAGCCCAGGTTAAGTTTTGAGCTGTATCACCTAAACCGTGGAATTCTTTGAACCACATTTTAGCATGTTCTTTTTCTTGGTCAGCTGTTTCAAGGAAAAGAGCAGCGATTTGTTCAAAACCGGCTTTTTTCGCTACAGATGCGAAATAAGTGTATTTATTACGAGCCTGAGACTCACCTGCAAATGCTTCCATTAAATTCTTTTCTGTTTTTGTTCCTGCGTATTTAGACATTATTCATATCCTCCTAAAATTTATATCTTTTGTATTCTTATGCTTCTTCGAAAACTTCTTTTCCTAAACTACACCATGGACACAGCCAATCTTCCGGCACATCCTCCCATGCAGTTCCTGGTGCTACACCGTTATCCGGATCACCAATTTCTGGGTTGTATTCATACCCACATGGACAAATATATTTCATAACGTTAATCTCCTTTCTAATTTGTAGAAGCCATGCAACTCGAAGCAAACACATTGCTTCTCGTTGTCGGGCTGTCGCCCTATCAGTCTATCCTTTGCAAGTATGGCAACGTACACAAGTGTCCGTGCCTTCTTTGCAAACGATATCCTGGCATGGCTTGTAGCTTACGCAAAGTAGCGTTTGAGCAATCCTTCAAATGCTTTTCCGTGGCGGGCTTCATCGCGTGCCATTTCATGAACAGTGTCGTGGATAGCGTCAAGGTTCTGAGCTTTTGCACGTTTTGCAAGGTCAAACTTACCTGCTGTAGCACCGTTTTCAGCATCAATTCTCATTTCAAGGTTCTTCTTTGTGCTGTCTGTTACAACTTCACCAAGAAGTTCAGCAAATTTTGCTGCGTGTTCTGCTTCTTCCCAAGCAGCTTTTTCCCAGTACAAACCGATTTCTGGATATCCTTCTCTGTGAGCTACTCTAGCCATTGCAAGGTACATACCAACTTCTGTACATTCACCTTCAAAGTTCGCTCTTAAATCCATAATGATGTCTTCGCTAACACCCTTTGCAACACCTACAACGTGTTCTGCTGCCCATTCTCTTTCACCAGCTTGTTCTTTGAACTTATCTGCTGGAACCTTACATTGTGGGCACTGAGCTGGTGCCGCATCTCCTTCGTGTACATAACCACATACTGAACAAACAAATTTTTTCATAATTATTATCTCCTTTTTTAAAAATTTATATTTTTTTATTTCTTTCGTTTTTGCTAGCAACTAAATCAGTAATAGTTACTAATATCAATTTAGCATAACATTTTTTATTTGTCAATGTTTTTTTAAACAATTTTTGCAAGTTCCGTAGAACATCATTGTATGACTCTCTATTACCCCTTCAAAATTCTTTCCTGCCGCTTCGTTGATACAATTAAGCTCCTCAAGATTGAGGTCAATCACATTTCCACAATGATTGCAATAGAAGTGATAGTGTGGCTCAGTCCGTCCATCAAAGTGTACGCCTCCGTTTGGAGTAGTAATTTTAATAGCTTCTCCTAAATCAGCCAGTAGATTCAAGTTTCTATAAACAGTTCCCAAGCTAATGTTCGGGAATTCTTGCCGTACACTCATGTAAACGGTATCGGCGGTAGGATGTTCGCAAGAACTATTCAGGTATTCTTTAATAGATTCCCTTTGTCTACTATATTTCAAAACTGCCAAAATAGAACCTCCTTTCGAAATCTAATAATAATAATGATTACTATAATTAAAATATAAAGCATTAAATGTGATTTGTCAACTAGAATTAAAAAATTTTTTAGTAACTATTCAGAGCCAACCTCGAAAACACGTTGTGTTTTCTCAGTGTGACGTATCCGCCAAATAGATTTTGACAAAAAAGTATTCACGAATGCAAGCATTCATCATACTTTTTATCAAAATCTGCTTGGCTCTGAACAGTTACAAACTGTTAAAAATGTTACGATTTTGTTACAAAAACCTATTGACATAGGACAAACCTCTTGTTATAATGGCAAACGTGGTGCGTGTAACATTTGCGTAACAATTAGAAACAAAAACGTAACGGAGGGTTTTATGGATTTCAAATTCGTAAAAAGAGGAATTGTAATCGCAACTTTAGTTGGAGCCGTTTTGATTCCTGTTGAACAAATCGCCGCTGCAGAAGGGACAAGTCTTTTCGGGTTGGCGAAAGAAGAAAAGACAAGCCAAATAGATCAGAATTGTTTAATGAATGCAGTTGCTGAAATTCAAAAACAAGAGAATAGTGATAAAACCATTAAAATAGACAGTATTGAAGAAATTCAATTTCGTGATAAATTAAATGGGAAAATTTTTGTAAATGTTTCTGATTCGTATGCACTTGCATATGGTGCACCGGATGAGAATAGTGAGTGGATTGGTAAAGTATATTCCTCATCAGTAGTAAAGGTTACAGAAAGAGGGGAATCTTGGAGCAAGGTTGAGTCTGGCGATCTAGTTGGATATGTAAAGACAGAAAGCTTACTTATAGGAAAAGATGCAATCGCAAAAGCAACAGAGATTTTGACAGCGGTTTATACCGATAGAGATGTTACTACATTATCTATAGAAGAAATAGAAGCAGCTTTTACAGTTGGTGAAACCAAAGAAGCGGAAGCGACTAGACTTGCGGCAGAAGAGGCAGCTAGAATTGCCGCAGAAAAAGCTCAAAAAGAGGCAGAAGAAGCAACACGTCGTCAAAAAGGTGTTGATTTAGTAAAATATGCAAAGCAATTTCTTGGAAACCCATATGTATATGGCGGAACAAGTTTAACACGTGGTGCAGATTGTTCTGGATTTGTTATGAGTGTATATAGACATTATGGAGTTAGCCTTCCACATTCATCCTATTCTATGAGAAGCGTAGGGCGCAAAGTGAGTCTCAAAGACATTCAACCGGGAGATATTGTATGCTTCCCAGGTCATGTTGGAATCTATGCGGGAAATGGACAAGTTGTAAATGCAATTAATGAGAGAAAAGGAATTGGCATGTCAGATTTATATGCCAGAAAAATTATTACTGTAAGAAGAATTTTTTAGTTTTGTTATTAAAAATCGGATATTTGTACAAAATGTACAAATATCCATTTTTTTGTAGAAATTTGCAGAGGTACTTTTTAAAAGTTATCCACATTAAAAAATAAAAAAAACGTGATAAAATCGCGTTTTCCACAAAGTTATCCACATTATCCACAAAAAAATAGGGTAAAAGTGTGGATTACTTATGTCTAAAAAAGAACAAACGTTTTGTTCATATATAATAAAAATCAATTTTTGTCGAAAATAATTTTATAAAAAACTTGACTTTTGAGTAGTCAAAACACATTAAAAAATGGAAAAAATTAGTCTGACAATTTAAACGAGGCTTTTAAAATTGGAAGAAATATTGTATAGTAAGGGATGTAAAGGCCTAGATAAGGAGAACGTAGTATGAGAAGACGTAGAGATAAGAAAAAAAGCAGAATTATAAATATTGTACTCTGTGTTTTGGGAGTATTATTTTTAGTAGTTGCATTTGTTGTAGGTTCTATCTTTATAGAATACAACAGTACAGGAGAGGGAACCAAAGAAACAGTAACAATAGAAATTGAGCAAGGGTCCGGCTCTTGGGATATTGCTGATAAATTAAAAGAAGAAGGTTTAATTCAATACCGTATTGCCTTCTTCTTAAAAGCGAGGAGCATGGGGGCAAGCGCAAAGCTGAGATATGGAACATTTACTCTTCATAGGGAAGCAGGGCTACAGACCATCATCGAGGATTTGACAAGCGGTGGAGCCCAGAAGGAAGAGCAGATGTTTACCGTTCCGGAAGGATATACCATTGAGCTGATTGCAAAGAAGCTTGAAAAAGAAGGGATTTGCTCAGAGAGTGAATTCTTGCAGGCCGTAGAAAGAGACTATGATTATTGGTTTTTGGATTCCATACCGGAGGATGCGGATGTAATATATCGCTTGCAGGGATTTTTATTCCCAGAGACCTATGCGATTAGTGATGAGATGACTGCGGAAGATATTGTGAAAGTCATGTTAGAACAATTTGACAAAAAATTTACAGCTGATATGAAGAGCAAAATGGATGCACTTGGAAAGACCGCCTTTGAAGTAGTGGTTGAGGCTTCCATTATAGAACGTGAAACGATGATTGATTCTGAAAGGGTTACGGTAGCGGGTGTAATCAAGAACCGTTTGAAAAAGGGAATGAGATTGGAAATGTGTCCGACTGCTTTATATCCTTTGACAAAAGGAATCTATGATAAGACTACAGTTTCCTATGAGGATACACGAATAGATTCACCATACAACACTTATACCAACAAAGGTTTGCCGGTTGGTCCGATTGCAAGTCCGGGATTACTGTCCTTAGAGGCGGCGTTAAATCCACAGGAGCATGAATATTTATACTATCATACGGATCCAAATAAAAATGACGGCAGCCACATTTTTACAAAAACCTACAACGAACATCTTGATACGCAATAAGAAACGTATTATAATGAAGAAACGAAAACTTAAAGGAGGAATTAACATGATTAATAGAGACACAACAATTGGTGAACTTCTTAGAGAAAATGTGAATGTAGCACCAATTTTAATGGAAATGGGAATGCACTGTCTTGGATGTCCATCCGCACAGGCAGAATCAATTGGAGATGCAGCATTTGTTCACGGAATTGACCCTGAAGTATTGGTTGAGAAAATCAACGCTTTTTTAAAGGAGAATGAATAAGAGATAATAAGAAAGTCGAAAGCAAAATGAGCTTTCGACTTTTTTTGATAGAAAACGTTAAATCTGACATAATTGTTGTACTGCATTTGCAGATACAATAACTTCACAGTGTTCTTCCAGATAAGCAAGTATTGCAGGCGATGCTTTTTCAAGGCAACCATATTCAGACAACATATTACAGAATTTATTAAATTCGGCGGTTGAATGATTGGATTGTGTGAAAGCTAATATATATACGTCGTTCGGCGTATCCTTATATAAAGTGTTAGCACCTTCATATAGATTTGCCAGCACACGGCTTGCCAGAATAACGCAATCCAGCGTAGAGAAAGAAAACAATCTTATTTTTGGAAGACTTGGTTTTTCTTCCTTCTCAGCAACCTGTTTCACCGTGTCGGAAACAGCATCCTTTACTTTATTAATCAAATCAAGGAATTCATCAGCACCTTCTAATTTATCCAATACATTGTGTGTAGATCCAAATTTGGAAAACTTATTATCCAGTTCTTCCGGATCGTCCACTTTTGTAATGATGAGTACGATAGAATCTGAAGAAGCTGGGACTGCTTCAATCATAAGTGGCATATCTTCCGTCTCAAAACCGAATTCGGAATGAGCTTTCTGCATCATATCTTGGAAAAGTGACTTTGCTTTTTCTGTTCCACACACAAGCTCGCTGAGTTTGATTTCCCGATCAGCTAAATCAGCGCGTGTTAACGTACAGCGAATCTGATTGTCATTTAGTTTTTCAATCTTCATAATCATCACTTCCTATCTTATATATTATATCTACTTATTTGTATTAGTATAAACAAAAACAAAAAATATGTAAAGAAATTTCTGTGTAAAACCTGTGGATAAGTTGTGGAAAAAATGTGGAAAATTTTAGAATAACGTGTATTACAAGGGATTTTTATGTGGAAACAATATCAACAAAATACAACT
>JAZSDK010000095.1:0-9141 GCA_045531155.1 Faecalimonas sp.
GAGTGGGAAAAAGCGAAAATCAATGTGCTTGACACACCGGGTTACTTCGACTTTGTCGGTGAAGTAGAAGAGGCAGTTAGTGCAGCGGATGCGGCTGTTATCGTAGTTTCCGGTAAAGCAGGTGTGGAAGTTGGAACGGAAAAAGCCTGGGAGCTCTGTGATAAGTACAAATTACCTAGAATGGTATATGTAACAGAGATGGACGTGGATGATGCATCTTTCCGTCAGGTAGTAGAAGATTTGACAGCGAAATATGGTAAGAAAATCGCACCACATTTCCAACCGATTCGTGAAAATGAAAAATTAGTTGGTTATGTAAACGTTATTAAAAATGCAGGTAGAAGATATACAGGTGTTGGACAGAGAGAAGAATGTGAAATTCCGGATTACTGTTTGCCAAACTTACAAATCTGTCGCGATGCATTGATGGAAGCGGTTGCTGAGACAAGTGAAGATTTCATGGACAGATATTTTGCAGGTGAAGAATTCTCCGTAGAAGAGATTCGTGCAGCAATGCGTATGTCTGTAACAGACGGAAGTATCGTACCGGTTGCTATGGGATCTAACACAGAAGCACAGGGTGTTGCCAACCTCTTATCAGATATCGTTCGTTTCTTCCCAAGCCCTGACAAGAAATCTTGCGCAGGTATTAACCGTAAGACAAACGAAATCTTTGAAGCAAACTATGACTTCTCAAAATCAAAGAGTGCATACGTATTTAAGACAATGGTTGACCCATTCATCGGTAAATATTCATTTATCAAAGTTTGTTCCGGTGTATTAAAAGGTGATGATGTTCTTTACAATACTGATTCGGATACAGATGAAAAGCTTGGTAAATTATACACCATGATTGGTAACAAGCCGGTGGAAGTATCTGAACTTCATGCAGGTGATATCGGTGCTGTTGCGAAGTTATCTGCAGTAAAAACGGGCGATACACTTTCTACAAAGAATACGCAGGTTATGTTTGGTAAGACAGAATATTCTGTACCATATACATATATGAAATATGTGGTAAAGGCAAAGGGTGATGAGGACAAAGTTTCTCAGGCACTTGCCAAAATGATGGCAGAAGACGTGACATTGAAGGTGGTAAACGACAGTGAAAATCGTCAGACATTGATTTATGGTATGGGTGACCAACATCTTGAAATCGTAGTGAGCAAATTGGCTAGCCGCTACAAAGTAGATGTTGTTTTGGAAACTCCAAAGGTTGCATTCCGCGAGACATTGCGTAAGAAATCAGACGTGGATACAAAATATAAGAAACAATCTGGTGGACATGGACAATATGGTCACGTTAAGATGACATTTGAACCTTCCGGCGATTTAGAAACACCATTCGTATTTGAACAAATCGTAGTTGGTGGAGCAGTTCCTAAGAACTACTTCCCTGCAGTAGAAAAAGGGTTACAAGAATCTGTTGTGAAGGGGCCTTTGGCAGGATATCCTGTTGTGGGTGTGAAAGCGGTATTGTATGATGGTTCTTACCATCCAGTAGACTCTTCTGAAATGGCATTTAAGACTGCTACTATTCAGGCATTCAAGAAAGGATTTATGGAAGCAAGTCCTGTACTTCTTGAACCAATTGCAAATATCAAGGTTACAGTTCCGGATGAATTTACCGGTGATGTAATGGGTGATTTGAATAAACGTCGTGGTCGTGTGCTTGGTATGACACCAATCGCAGGTGGCAACCAGATTATCGAAGCGGATATTCCGATGACAGGTGTATTTGGATATTGTACAGTACTTCGTTCTATGACAGGTGGTAGAGGAACCTATGCATATGAATTTGTTCGCTATGAACAAGCACCATCTGATGTACAGGAAAAAGAAATTGCAAAACGCGCAAATGAGGAATAAGGGGGTTCCGCAAGTGAAAATGGTTAGGACACGGTAAAGAAACCGTGTCCTACTTGTATATTTGAAATGAAAGTGTTATAATTTGCCTTACATCAACAAAAAATAAATATACGAGGATTGAGCAATGAAGATTGTAATTATCGGTGACGGAAAAGTGGGATATAAGCTGGCAGAGCATTTGTCAGTAGATAACTACGACGTCGTTTTAATTGACAATAATGAAGAAAAATTAAAGGAAGCCATTAACAATCTGGATGTCAACTGTTTTGCAGGAGACGGTGTGAGTGTGGAAGTACAAGCAGAAGCAGGCGTGCCGGAGGCAGACCTTGTAATTGCATGCGCTTCAACGGATGAGCTTAACATGCTGAGTTGTCTGGTTGCAAAGAGACTGGGGGCGAAGCATACCATTGCCAGAGTTCGCAATCCGTTGTATTACCATCAGATTGATTTGTTGAAGGATGATTTACATCTGAGTATGGTGATTAATCCGGAGTTTGCAGTTGCAAATGAAATTGCAAGAAACTTAATTTTCCCGGATGCAAGCAAGGTGGAGACCTTTGTAAAAGGACGATTAGAACTGGTGGAATTTCCGGTGCGCGAAGGGAATCCGGTGATTGGCTACAAGTTGGCGGACATTTATTCCAAATTCCAGATTAAGATATTGATTTGTGCCATCCAAAGGGGAAGTGAAGTGCTTATCCCAGATGGTGAATTCGTGATTGAAGAAGGGGACAAACTTCACATTGCAGCTACACATCGAGAGATTGAGCAGTTTTTTAGCAGACTGGGGAACCGCAAGCGTCGCGTGCGCAACGTATTGATTTGTGGTGGCGGACGTGTTGGATTTTATCTTGCCAACAAGCTTTGCTCTATGGGTATGGAAGTGAAGATTATCGAGCAATGCCACGAAAGATGCGAGGAATTATGTGAAGAGCTTCCGAAGGTAACAGTAATTCACGGCGATGCAACAGACCATGATTTGCTCTTAGAAGAGGGTGTTCGTGAGGCGGATGCTTTGGTTGCCCTTACCGGTGTAGATGAAGAGAATATTATTATGGGCTTATTTGCCAAGAAGCAGGGCGTGCAGAAAATCATTGCAAAGGTAAACGAGGATTCCAGAGCGCAGATGGTAGAAGGCCTTGGTATTGACAGTATTGTTTCTTCCAAAAATGCAACGGTTGATGCGATTTTTAGTTATGTTCGTGCAAGACAGAATTCACTCAGCAGTGCCAATATTGAGTCTATGTACCGTTTGGTAGATGACCGTGTGGAGGCCTTGGAATTTGTAATCAAAGAAGAGACCAAGTATACGAATATTGCGCTGAAAGACTTGAAAACAAAACCGAACAACCTGATTGCATGTATCGGACGAAAGCGTCAGATGATTATTCCGAGTGGTAATGACAGCATTCGGGTTGGTGATACCGTAGTAGTGATAACAAAATCTAAGAAGATACAAGATATTACAGACATCTTGGAATAGAGGGTAGTTATGAACAGAAGAATGACGACTTATATTTTAGGAAGAATGCTTGGAGTAGAAGCATTGGTTCTTTTGATTCCGGCGCTGGTGTCTGTGATATATGGGGAAGAAGGGTGGAAAGCGTTTCTTCTTACCAGTGGAATTTTAGTGCTGTTATATGTTCTTCTAGGAAGAAAGAAGCCTGAGGATTCTACCATTTACGGAAAAGATGGATTTATCATCATTGCATGCGCCTGGATTTTATGGTCTGTGTTTGGCGCGTTGCCATTTTATATATCAGGAGAAATTCCGTCTTACGTGGATGCGGTATTTGAAACCGTTTCCGGATTTACAACGACAGGTTCCACAATCCTGACGGACATTGAGGGACTTTCCAAGGGGATGAACTTTTGGCGTTGTCTGACTCATTGGATTGGCGGCATGGGCGTGCTGGTATTTGTAATGGTAATTGTCTCCTTAGAGGACCGAAATTCTATGCATTTGATGCGCGCGGAGGTGCCTGGACCGGAAACTGACAAGCTGGTTCCGAAGGCCAGAGATACGGCGAAAATTTTATATAGTATGTATTTTGTGCTGACTGTAGCAGAGATTATACTTCTACTTGTAGGCGGGATGAGTCTGTACGACAGCATTATCCATTCCTTCAGTACAGCCGGAACAGGGGGATTTAGCAGCCGCAATAGCAGTATTGCCTTCTACGACAGTGCGTATATTGACGGCGTGATTACGGTTTTTATGATTCTGTTTGGAATCAACTTTAACGTGTATTACCTCTTGTTGTTAAAGAAGGTAAAGGATGTATTTAAAAATGAGGAAGTAAGGGCATATCTGGGTGTCATTATAGGTGCAACCTTGCTGATTACAATCAATATACTGAGCATATATGAAAAGCCATTAAAGGCATTTCGATATGCAGTATTTCAAGTGGCATCTATTATTACTACAACCGGATTTGTGACGGCAGATTTCAACCTATGGCCGATGCTTTCGCAATGCATTTTATTGGGCCTTATGGTGCTTGGTGCCTGTGCGGGTTCGACCGGCGGTGGTATGAAGGTGGCTCGTATCTTGATTTTACTTAAGAGTGTAAAGCGGGAGTTAAAGCGTTTGCTTCATCCGAAATCTGTTGCAATTGTTAAGGTCAATGGAAAGAAGGTAAAAGATGAAACACTGCAGGGTGTTTATGTATATTTTATCTGCTATATTGCAATATTTATGGTATCAGTATTATTGATTTCATTGAATAATTTCGATTTTGCAACCACATTTAGCGGGGTGCTTACGACCATGAATAACGTGGGACCGGGAATCGCGGCGGTTGGACCGATTGAAAACTTTGCAGCATTTTCTGATTTTTCAAAAATCATATTCTGTCTGAATATGTTAATTGGTAGATTGGAGATTTTCCCGTTTTTGGTATTATTCTCTCCAAATCTATGGAGAAAGAAATTTTAGGAGGTAGTTATGAAGAATTTTAAAATCAAAGCAATAGGAACAATCCTTGCACTTCTTTTTGCGGCACTTTATTATTATATAACATTGCCGGCAATCAATATCCATGCATCCGGATTTTGGTTCTTTATCATGATAGTGATTGTATTTATTGCCGCTCTTTATATTTTCCGCAAACGATTTGGTGTGTTTGAGATTAAGCAATCAAAAGTAGTCAAGGTGCTGGGCGGGCTCCTGATTGTAGTGCTTGCAGTTTATTTAATTGGTTCGCTGTTGTCATCACCGATTATCAATGCTAAGAAGTATCAGAAGCTATTGACTGTGGAAAAGGGTGAGTTTACGAAAGATATTGAGGAGCTGTCATATGACCAGATTCCGTTATTGGATAAGGACTCAGCAACTCTACTTGGAAATCGAAAAATGGGTAGTATGATTGACATGGCTTCTCAATTTGAGGTAGATAACATCTACAGTCAAATCAATTATAAAGATAAACCGGTGCGTGTGTCACCGCTTCGTTATGCAAATGCAATCAAATGGTTGACCAATCGCGGGGAGGGTATCCCAGCGTATATTACCATTGACATGGCAACACAGACTACAGAGCTTGTGAAACTGGAAGAGGGTATTAAATATTCCACATCAGAATATTTCAATCGTAATATTTACAGACATTTGCGTTTTAATTATCCGACCTATATTTTCAATGAACTTAGCTTTGAAATCGATGAAGAGGGTGTTCCATATTGGGTATGTCCTGTGAAGAAGTTCAACATTGGTTTGTTTGGCGGAGAGACAGTAGGACGTGTAGTTCTTTGTAATGCCATTACGGGTGAGACCATAGATTACGCCATTGAGGATGTTCCTTCTTGGATTGATAGAGCCTATTCTGCAGACCTTTTGATTGAGCTGTTTGATTACTATGGAACCTTAAAGCATGGATTTATCAATAGCGTATTAGGGCAGAAGGATTGTCTAGTTACCACCGATGGTTATAACTATCTTGCTATCGATGATGATGTGTGGGTTTATACAGGTGTAACTTCTGTAAGCAGTGACGAGTCAAATGTAGGATTCGTTCTTATGAATCAACGTACGATGAAAACGAAGTTCTACGAGATTGCAGGTGCAGAAGAGTATTCTGCTATGGACTCGGCAGAGGGACAGGTACAGAATCTGGCGTACCGGGCGACCTTCCCATTGCTTTTGAATATTGGAGGCGAGCCGACCTATTTTATCTGCTTAAAGGATGATGCAGGACTTGTGAAAAAGTATGCCATGGTAAATGTGCAGAAATACCAAGTAGTAGGAATCGGTGATACGGTGAGCGAATGTGAGGAAGAGTACCAGAAGCTTCTTTTAAAAGAAGGACTTCAGATTGTAGAGGATACCCGTGAATCAGGTGCTATTACCGGAAAGATTACCAAGATTGCACAGGGTGTTGTGAACGGAAATTCACATTACTTTATAATGGTAGAGGGTTCGGAAGCTATTTTCGACATCTCTGTGGTAGAATTTATTGACATCATTAAATACGAGGTTGGTCAGGAGATTTCGCTGGAATATAAGATTGGCGAGAAGACCAATGTAGTAACAAGTGTGAAATAGATAAACAAAATGGATGGGAGCCACGTTCCCATCCATTTTCATGTCCGTATTCTATTATAATTAATTTAAGAAATTACATTTTTCAGCGTCAACACTTGTTAAATCTTCTTTGCTTGCGCTAAGGCTCACGTAGAAGTCAACATTGTGTGCTTTT
This sequence comes from Faecalimonas sp., assembly GCA_045531155.1. Lineage (GTDB taxonomy): Bacteria > Bacillota > Clostridia > Lachnospirales > Lachnospiraceae > Faecalimonas. The sequence continues at coordinate 6,567 of JAZSDK010000095.1, forward strand.
GAGATACTGTCAAGAGTATCGATAAAGCTTGGGATTACATCAAGGGAAACACCTTGTTGTTTTAAAATTCCATCAATAAAGATTACTTGGATATCGCTGTTCGCACTAAGCATACCATAGATAAATCCTGTATATTCGCTAATGCCACGGATAGAAGGATAATCAGCCATAACGATTGCTCTGATGTCAAAAGATAAACTATATGTATCATTGTGGCTATTCTTAATAAATACTACGTTTCCGTCACATTCCTTTGCTTTTTTGTTTGCAGCTTCGATCATAATCTGAGTTTTGCCGCTACCTTTTTGCCCTGTTAATAAATTTATCATGGGGATCACTCCTTTACTATGTAATACAGTTATTATACAACAGAATTAAGATAAGAGCAATAAATAAAACCGAAAAATAAAAAAATAGGGTGTGAAAATGGAGAGCGTTATGTTATACTGTCCGTATAAGGCAGAGCCAAGAACACATAAGGAGCAAACGTTATGAAAAGAGTATTACTAAAGCTAAGTGGAGAAGCACTGGCAGGAGATAAAAAAACGGGCTTTGATGAAGCGACTTGTGTCGGTGTTGCAAAGCAGGTGAAGGAGTTAGTGGATGATGGTATACAGGTTGCGATTGTAACCGGTGGCGGGAACTTCTGGCGTGGAAGAACAAGCGAAACCATTGACAGAACAAAGGCTGACCAGATTGGTATGCTTGCAACCGTTATGAACTGCATTTATGTGTCAGATATTTTCAGACACGTTGGTATGCAGACAGAGATTTTTACACCATTCACATGCGGAGCATTTACGAAATTATTTTCCAAGGATGCGGCTGTGGAAGCATTGAATGAAGGAAAGGTTATTTTCTTTGCAGGTGGAACCGGACATCCTTATTTTTCAACAGATACAGGAGCTGTTCTTCGTGCAATTGAGATTGAAGCAGACGCAATGTTGCTTGCAAAAGCCATTGACGGTATCTATGACAGCGATCCGAAGCTCAATCCGAATGCGAAAAAATATGACGAGATTTCTATTCAGGAAACCATCGATAAGCGATTGGCGGCAGTGGATTTGGCAGCATCTATTCTTTGTATGGAGAACAAGATGCCGATGTTGGTATTTGGTTTGAATGAGAAGAACAGTATTGTTGAGACCATGAAAGGAACATTTACAGGTACAAAGGTAACTGTATAATGATAGAAAATTTATAATCGGAGGATTTTATTATGAACGAGAGATTACAAGTATTTGATACAAAGATGCAGAAGTCAGTAGCAAGCTTAGAGGCGGAGTTAGCTACTATTCGTGCAGGACGTGCGAATCCAAACGTATTAAACAAATTGACAGTGGATTATTACGGAATTCCCACACCGATTCAACAGGTGGCTAATATTTCTGTTCCGGAAGCACGCATGATTCAGATTCAACCATGGGAAAAGAGTCTGATTAAAGAAATTGAAAAGGCGATTTTGATGTCTGATATCGGAATTAATCCGAACAATGATGGTTCTGTTGTTCGTTTGATTTTCCCTGAATTGACAGAAGACCGAAGAAAAGAAATCGTAAAAGACGTGAAGAAAAAAGGCGAAGCAGCTAAGGTTGCTATTCGTAATATTCGTCGTGACGGTAATGATGCGTTTAAGAAATTAAAAGGCTCAGAAGTTTCAGAGGACGAAATCAAAGATTTAGAAGATGAATTACAGAAGTTGACAGATAAGTACATTGCGAATATTGATAAGGCAGTGGATGTGAAGTCAAAAGAAGTCCTTACAGTATAGTTGAATAAGTGAAAAGAGTCTGTTAAGACAGACTCTTTTTTAAAGGAGATAGTCATGAACGTACCACAACATATTGCGATTATTTTAGATGGGAATGGTCGCTGGGCGAAAAAGAAGGGGATGCCACGTAGCTACGGGCACACACAAGGCAGTAAGAACGTGGAGCGCATTTGCGAAGAAGCCTATAAAATGGGTGTCAAATATTTAACCGTATATGCCTTTTCGACGGAAAACTGGAAGCGTCCGAAGGACGAAGTGGATACATTGATGAATCTGCTTCGCAATTACATGAAGACGTGCCTAAAAACTGCAGAAAAGAATCGGATGCGTGTGCGTGTGATTGGTGATAAGACCGCTTTGGATGCGGATATTCAAAAAAAGATTGCGGAACTGGAGGAGGCAACCAAGGATAACGATGGGCTTTGTTTCCAGATTGCACTTAACTATGGAAGCCGAGATGAAATGCTTCGTGCCATGAAGCGGATGGCTGCGGATTGTGTGGATGGCAAAGTTGGACTGGAGCAGGTGGATGAAGCCTTGTTTGAGACTTACCTCGATACCCATGACATTCCGGATCCTGATTTGATGATTCGAACCAGTGGAGAGCAGAGATTGTCCAATTATTTATTATGGCAGCTGGCCTATAGCGAGTTTTATTTTACAGATGTATTGTGGCCGGATTTTACAAAAGAGGATTTGGCGAAAGCGATTGAATATTACAATTGTAGAGACAGACGCTTTGGCGGTGTGAAGGAAGGAGAAAACTAATGTTTAAGACAAGATTATTAAGTGGAATTTTACTTG
>JAZSDK010000139.1:0-4137 GCA_045531155.1 Faecalimonas sp.
TATGGGGAAACATTAAGATTAACCGTTGATCAATTAATTTGTGAATTAGATGTACTCTTAAAGAGTTCCGATAACGGAAGGATAATTAAGGAAGGCATAAAAACTGTTATTGTAGGCAAGCCAAATGCAGGAAAATCTTCATTATTAAACGTTTTAGTGGGTGAAGAACGTGCAATTGTAACAGATATAGCAGGAACAACCCGTGATGTTTTGGAAGAAACTATTAACTTAAATGGAATTAGTTTAAATATCATGGATACGGCAGGCATTAGAAATACAAAGGATATTGTAGAAAAAATTGGTGTTGATAAGGCAAAAACATATGCAAATGAAGCAGATTTAGTTGTATATGTTGTGGATGCATCAAGAGAATTTGATCAAAATGATTATGATATTATAGAATTGATACGAGATAAAAAGGCAATTATTCTTTTAAATAAATCAGATTTGGCTACAGTTATTACAAAGGATATGGTAAAATCAATTATTGATAAGCCGATTGTATCTATTTCTGCAAAAGAAGAACAGGGAATTGAAGAATTTGAAGAAATCATTAAAAATATGTTCTTTCATGGCGAACTATCCTTCAATGACGAAGTTTATATCACAAATATGCGACATAAAGCTGCAATTCAGGATGCTTATAACAGTTTACAAAAGGTAATTGTTAGTATAGATAATGATATGCCGGAAGATTTCTATTCGATTGATTTGTTAGATGCTTATGAATCTTTAGGAAGTATTACCGGAGAAACGATAGGAGAAGATTTAGTAAATGAAATATTCAGCAAATTCTGTATGGGAAAATAGAGATGAAGTAGATGTCGTAGTTATTGGTGCCGGACACGCAGGTTGCGAAGCTGCTCTCGCTTCTGCTCGACTTGGATTGAAAACAATTGTTTTTACCGTTAGTGTAGATAGTATTGCACTTATGCCATGTAATCCAAATATTGGGGGAAGTTCAAAGGGTCATCTGGTACGTGAAATCGATGCCTTGGGTGGAGAAATGGGTAAAGTAATTGACCAGACATTTATTCAGTCAAAAATGCTGAATAAATCAAAAGGGCCTGCTGTTCACTCTTTGCGTGCACAGGCAGATAAGTCAAATTATACGAAAACCATGAGAAAAGTCTTGGAAAATCAAGACAATCTAGAAATAAAGCAGGCAGAAATCACAGATATTCTTACAGAAGATGGAAAGGTAATCGGTGTCCGTACTTATTCTGGGGCAAGCTACAAATGTAAGGCTGCAATTTTATGTACAGGAACTTATTTAAAGGCAAGATGTATTTATGGTGAAATTAGTAATGCAACCGGACCAAATGGACTCCAAGCCGCAAACTATTTGACGGATTCATTAAAAAGTCTTGGAATTGAAATGTATCGATTTAAAACAGGTACTCCTGCAAGAATTGATAAACGTTCCATTGATTTTTCAAAAATGGAGGAACAATTTGGTGATGAACGTGTTGTGCCATTTTCATTTACAACCAATCCGGAAGATGTTCAAATAGAACAGGCATCTTGTTGGTTAACTTATACAAATGAAAAAACGCATGAAATTATCAAAGAAAATTTGCACCGCTCTCCTCTCTTCTCAGGTATGATTGAAGGAACAGGTCCTCGCTACTGCCCTTCTATTGAAGATAAAGTAGTGAAATTTGCAGATAAAAACCAACATCAAGTATTTATTGAACCAGAAGGCCTTGATACAAACGAAATGTATGTTGGAGGAATGTCTAGTTCTTTGCCAGAAGATGTACAATATGCAATGTATCGCAGTGTGGCCGGTCTTGAAAATGCTAAGATTGTAAGAAATGCATATGCAATTGAATATGACTGCATTGATGCAAGACAACTCTCTCCTACTCTTGAATTTAAAAAGGTTGAAGGTTTGTATAGTGGTGGACAGTTTAACGGAAGTTCCGGATATGAGGAAGCTGCGGCACAGGGCTTAGTAGCCGGAATTAATGCTGCACTCAAGATATTGGGACGTGAACAGATTGTAATTGACCGCTCCGAAGCTTATATTGGTGTACTCATTGATGATTTGGTTACCAAGGAAAGCCATGAGCCGTATCGAATGATGACATCACGTGCGGAATACCGTCTCCTGCTCCGTCAAGACAATGCAGACCAGAGATTAACAAAGCTTGGCCATGATGTAGGATTAATTTCAGATGAAAGATATCGACATTTATTAGATAAGCAGGAAATTATTCTATCTGAGATAGAACGACTAGAACACACGAATATAGGTGCAAATAAGGAAGTACAGGAATTATTGTTAAAGTATGAAAGCACACCATTAAATTCCGGTACTACTCTTGCGGAATTAATTAGAAGACCTGAATTATCATATGAAGCATTAGCTCCAATTGATAAAAATCGTGATCTTATAAACATTTGTGCATGTAAATGCGCAGATTATTTGGATAACTCACAGAAAGCTGTGGATAAGTTATACGGAGAAGTAATTGAGCAAGTAGATATTAATATAAAATATGACGGATATATCAGACGTCAACAAAAACAAGTAGAACAATTTAAAAAGTTAGAGACAAAAAGAATTCCTGATGATATTGATTATGATGTGATAAAGAGCCTTCGTATAGAAGCTGTACAGAAATTAAAACAGTACCGCCCTATCTCTATTGGACAGGCATCACGTATCTCAGGGGTGTCTCCTGCTGACATTTCAGTACTTTTAGTGTATTTAGAATCATTCAGAAGATAGAATTTTGGGTTATACTGCTAGGAAAGGAACATTATGAGTCAGATTTTTGAAAATAAATTAAATGAACTCGGCATTACCTTGACAGATAAGCAAAAACAACAATTTGACAAATTTTATGAACTTCTTGTTGAGTGGAATAAGGTTATGAATCTAACCGGTATCACTGAATATGAGGAAGTAAATGAAAAACACTTTGTTGATAGTTTATCTATTGTAAAAGCGATTGATATGGAAAGCGTAGAAAGTGTTATAGATGTAGGAACCGGAGCAGGTTTTCCAGGAATTCCTCTAAAGATTGCCTTTCCACATCTAAAGGTTGTACTGCTCGACTCTCTTAATAAGCGGATTAACTTTTTAAACGAAGTAATTGCTGAATTAGGGCTAACAGATATAAAAACAATACACGGGCGTGCTGAGGATTACGCGAAACAAACAGAATACAGAGAAAAGTTTGATTTATGTGTATCCCGTGCGGTTGCTAATCTTTCTATTCTTTCAGAATATTGTTTACCTTATGTAAGTGCGGATGGAATGTTTATACCATATAAATCCGGTGAAATAGATGAAGAACTGAAAAATTCCAACAAAGCTGTAAAAATTCTGGGTGGGAAAATACTAAACGTGGTTAAATTCCAGTTACCGGGCACAGAAATCGGTCGTTCTTTTGTAAAAGTAAAGAAAATAGCTAATACAAATAAGAAATATCCAAGAAAAGCAGGTTTACCTGCAAAAGAACCATTAGGATAGGTCTATGAGAAAATGTTTCACGTGAAACATTTTCTCTTTTTTTAAAAAAAAAGTTTCCAAAACGAATTGATGTTTCACGTGAAACATAGTATACTATAAGCAATGAGCAGTGCAAAAATGATAAAACCAAGTGCGGCATGCTTGTATGTAAGCAATTGGTTTTTATTATTTTTATAGGGCGAATGCCAAGAATGCAAGAGGCGTAGCCTCTTGAGTTACACTGCGTATAAAAAGGGGAAATAATTATGGGAAGAATTATAGCGGTTGCCAACCAAAAAGGTGGCGTAGGAAAAACAACTACATCTATTAATTTATCATCATGTTTAGCTGCACACGGAAAGAAAGTTCTTTCAATTGATATGGATCCACAGGGAAATATGACAAGTGGGCTAGGTATTGATAAAAATGGTGTTGAATATACGATTTATGACTTAATTCTTGGAGAAGTTGGCATTGAAGAGGTAATATGCAAGGATGCAATTGAAAATCTTGACGTTTTACCAGCAAATGTAGACTTATCTGCGGCGGAAATTGAGTTAATTGGTGTTGAAAACAAGGAATTTATTGTACATGAAGAGGTAGAAAAGGTACGTGATAATTATGATTTTATTATCATAGACTGTCCGCCTTCTTTAAACACGCTTACAATTAAT
>JAZSDK010000109.1:0-3048 GCA_045531155.1 Faecalimonas sp.
TTTTCTCTTAGAAATTTTCAGGAATTCGTTTATTGTCATCTATTGTTTAATTATCAAGGTTCTTACTGCTCTCTTGCGACAGCCTAGTTAGAATATCACAGTTCTTCTAACATTGTCAACTACTTTTTTCGATTTTTTTCAACTTTTTTGTTTTTCAAAAGTCTTGCCAAGTAGTCTTCACAAAAAAACGACTTAAACCATTTATGTTTAAGTCATTTTCTTGTAACGGAGAAAGAGGGATTTGAACCCTCGCGCCGGTTGCCCGACCTACACCCTTAGCAGGGGCGCCTCTTCGGCCTCTTGAGTATTTCTCCGAATTACTGCTTTTCCTTTTGCAGTGCAGAATTTATTATAACGTCAACCTTTTTAGTTGTCAACGTATTTTTATTTATTTTTTTCAATTACTTCTACAATCCTTCTTTTTACTTCCTCTGCAATATCATTTGTTTTCATACCTTTATATTCTTCATACATCAAAGGTTGTAGGAAATGAACTTGCACAGTGATTGGTTTCGTGGAACCCGTATCGAAAGGCTTAAAAGAATCAATTAAAGCTACCGGTACAATCGGACATTTTGCTTTTGTAGCTGCTTTGAAGCTACCGCCTTTAAATTCTCCTACCTTGTTGCCGTTTTTACTTCTGGTTCCTTCCGGAAATATAATATAGTTTCGTCCTTGTACCACCTGCTTCGATACTTCTATAATAACCTGCATGGACTGACGGACATCCTCGCGGTCCATAAAAATCACTTTCATTACTGTAAATAATTGTTTTAGTAACGGAATTTTTGCTACTTCTTTCTTTGCAACAACAGAAAGCGGTTTTGGGCAAACATCTACAAGTGCTAATACGTCATACATTCCCTGATGATTTGGAAAGAGCATAAATCCGTTTTTATTAGGGACATTTTCTATCCCATGGGGTTCTATCCTTACATTTCCACCTTTGTTAGCAATATATACAATATATTTTAAAAATTTATCGCACTCTTCATCTGAATATTTATCAACATTTGACGAGTATTTCCATAATTTAATTGCTATACCTGGCAACCGAAATAGATTTCTAAATACCATTAATAATATTCTTTTCATTATTTTCGTCTCCTATAAAGCGTCTGTCTCGACAGACTCGCGCGCTTTCAGAGGTTGTCGCACCTTTCTTTGAGAAAGATACGACACGTGGCAAAGTTCACCACGTGTCTCTTTATCTACTGTTCTTCTATTTGTTCCTCTGCTTGTGCCTCAGATTCATCTTCTTGTGTTTCTTTTACCTTCGCTATACTAGCTACAATTTCATTTTCACGTAGGTTAATAAGTTTTACACCTGAAGTGATACGACCTAATACAGAGATTCCTTTACATTCCATACGGATGATAATTCCTTCTGTATTAATAATCATAATCTCATCATCTTCATTTACAGCCTTTGCACCAACTACTTCGCCGGTTTTTTCTGTAATCTTATAACATTTTACACCTTTACCGCCTCTGTTTTGTGCAGTAAACTCATCCATTACTGTACGTTTTCCTAATCCTTTTTCAGATACGATTAAAAGTTGTTCGCCTTGGTCAGTTAACTGCATTGCCACAACTTCATCACCATCTGTAAGATTAATACCTCTAACACCCATAGATGTTCTGCCTGTAGCACGTACGTCTTGTTCATTAAAGCGGATACATTGGCCATATTTTGTTACGATAATAATATCTTTTTCATTATCTGTAAATTTAACTTCGATTAATTCATCATCATCACGCAGGGTGATTGCAGCAAGTCCTGTCTTTCTTACATTTGAATAATCTGTAATCTTTGTTTTCTTGACAAGTCCTTTCTGAGTAGCCATGAAGAGGTATTGACCTTCTTCATATTCCTTAATTGGAATCATAGCAGTAATTTTTTCTTCCGGCATTAATTGTAATAAGTTTACAATTGCTGTACCCCTTGATGTTCTGCTTGCTTCCGGAATTTCATATCCCTTCAAGCGATATACACGACCTTTGTTTGTGAAGAACATAATATAATGATGTGAAGATGTCATAAATAATTCTTCTACATAATCTTCTTCTAAAGTCTGCATACCTTTAATGCCTTTACCACCGCGATTTTGACTCTTAAATGTATCTGTAGTCATACGTTTGATATAACCAAGTTTTGTCTTCGTGATAACGACGTCTTGTTCCGGAATTAAATCTTCCATCGATATATCAAATTCATCAAATCCGATTTGTGTTCTTCTTTCATCTCCATATTTATCACTAATAACCAAGATTTCATCTTTAATTACACCAAGTAATAGCTTTCTGTCAGCAAGGATTGCTTTTAACTCGCCGATTCGTTTCATTAATTCTGCATACTCTGTTTCCAGCTTTTCTCTTTCCAAGCCGGTAAGAGCACGAAGTCTCATGTCCACAATAGCCTGAGCCTGAACATCTGTTAAATCAAATTCTGCAATTAAACCTTCTTTTGCAATCTGTGTTGTCTTAGAACCACGAACAATTGCAATTACACGGTCAATATTATCAAGAGCGATTAATAAACCTTGTAAAATGTGAGCTCTTTCTTCTGCTTTATTTAATTCATATTGTGTTCTTCTTGTAACAACTTCTTCCTGATGTTTCAAATAGTACTTGAGCATATCAAGAATATTTAATACTTTTGGTTCATTATTAACCAAAGCTAACATAATAACACCAAATGTATCTTGAAGTTGTGTATGTTTATACAATTGATTTAAAATTACATTTGCATTTACATCACGGCGAAGTTCAATACATACTCGCATTCCTTCACGGCTTGACTGATCTTCCAAAGCTGTGATTCCGTCAATCTTCTTATCGCGGACAAGTTCTGCAATTTTCTCGATTAAGCGTGCTTTATTTACCATAAACGGAAGTTCTGTTACAATAATTCGATTCTTTCCGTTTGCCATAGGCTCAATATCTGTAATTGCACGCACACGAATCTTTCCTCGACCGGTGCGATATGCTTCTTCAATTCCTCTTGTACCGAGAATTTCCGCTCCTGTTGGAAAATCAGGTCCTTTA
>JAZSDK010000023.1:0-5905 GCA_045531155.1 Faecalimonas sp.
TTGTGTAATTCTATTCGTGGATATTATGGGAGTGACTTGATTGATGCAGAAGAGTATCTTAAAAGGTTTATTGATATAGAGTATTTGTTACCGGATCCCGATTTAGATAAGTTATGCAACTATCTGTTTGATGTGTATGGATTTGAATTCTTTTTTGATGCTAGTACAAAGAATCGTTCTCTTAGAAATGGCGAAAAGGACTCATTCTTGCGAATGACTAAATTACTAATGGAATATAAGAAGTTGAATATTCGGCAGATGGAAAAATTATATGCACATACACGTTTAGCCATGCAAACTGTTAGGGATGATGAATATGCCCATCCTGAAATTGTATTCTTATTAGTATATTTTAGATTATTTGATTTTGAGTATTATGATAGAATAAAGAGGAAAGTATATACAATATCAGAATTGGTTGAATTATTTGAAAATATTTTTCCCGAAAATTTATTAAAGCCTCTCAACGAGTATGATAGGACATATAAATTTATGGTCGGAACAATTGCGAAAATATTAAGTTGTTATTCTTTGTTAGGAACTGGCATCAAAACATGTACATTATTAACTGAGAAAGAAGGAGCGAAGATTTTGACATTTGAACCTAAAAAAATGCCCAAGGACGATTTGTTATTTTTTTTGGAACATTACGAAAAACAAGGTGTCATGATAGGTTCAGGTATTTTTGATTTAAACTATTTAATCAATCATATTGATTTGCTTAATGGATTGCAAGATTATGGCGAATGTTAAATGTAGATAAGAATAGTGTAGAAGAGAACCACATATAGATAAACAAAAGGAGACGTTTAAATGTTATGAATTAAATCAAAATCATATCAACATGAAAAAGATAACATTAGCGGATTTATTTCTGAAACATTTATCTAACATAAATAGTGAGTTGGCCGACCCAATTAAAATGGTAATAAACTCTCCTGATGTCGCAGAACTTTTAAGTGTTGCTATTGCGGATGCGCTTGGAGTGAAACAAGCGATAAAAGAATCTGTTCTGGACAATGCGGTTGACTATATGATAAGTTTTTCGCATCATGGAATAGATGAGAGTTTTGGGGAAGATAACGATAACGAATATTGGAAAAAAGAAGTATCTTTAACTTTTCATGTTGTGGCAGATAATGTCAAGAAGAGCTTAAAGGCAAACAATCAGTTAATAAAAAATTAGGAGTATTCATAGAAAAAAAATATATTTGTCTGACCAAATAAAATTGTATATAAGATGAGAATTAAGGAGTTGACTTATAAATGGATGAACTGGTCCGTCAGTGGACTTCAATTTGATAAGGTGAATCTGATTGTAGGCAAGAATGCTGTAGGCAAGTCAAGGACGATAGGGGTATTGAACCTGCTGGTAGATATTATTCTGCAACGGAAGGAAGCATCATTGTATGATTCTGTTGTTTACAAGATTGTATTCTCGGTTGATGAAGATTCTGAACTTATTTATGAGTTTACCTATGCTAATGGATTAGTTGTTTTTGAGTCGTTGAAAGACAATAAGGGGCGTGAATATATTTTTCGGAATCCTAGTCAAACAAAATTGTATGGTGAGATTGTAAATCCGCCTTCCAATAAGCTTGCGATAAGTGTAAGAAGGGATGTCATAACATATCCGGAAATAGAAGATATTGTTACTTGGGCAGAACGATACTATAATGTACGGTTTAATGCAATAACACCATCGGTGGTGAATGGAATGTCGTCTATGAATTTGACGCCTTATCGTGAGAATCTCATTTCGATGTTTGAAGTTCTCGATGAAAAAGCTCGTCGCGGAATCATAAAAGATATGAATTCCTTAGGGTATCCTATAGAAAAACTGGATGTGACTAAACTGACGAATTTAAAAATCCTGAATGTAAAGGAAAAAGGTATAGATATGGTCTTATGGGAGGATGCTTTATCGACAGGTATGTTGAGAGCGTTGTATCTCATTGTTTTTGTTTACTACATATCTGTTAGAGACGAAAAAGGTAAGACGATTGTGATTGATGATTTTTGTGAAGGTATAGATTATGATAGGGCTATTAAGTTGGGTAAGTATCTTTATCAGTACTGTTTAGCAAATGGAATCCAGTTGGTTGCGGCTTCCAATGATAACTTTTTGATGGATGTAGTGGATGTTAAATACTGGAATATATTACAGAGAAATGGTGATGCGGTCACTGCTATTAATATTCATAATAATCCGGCGCTTTTTGAAAAGTTTGACTTTACGGGACTGAGCAATTTTGATTTATTTTCATCAGATTTCATAGCAAGATACAAGAAATGAAGATAGCTATATTTGTAGAAGGTCAATCTGAGTTGATTTTGACAAAGGAATTTCTTCTGACTATGCATGAATATTGTGATGTCAGAATTGAATGTCATGCTTTGCTTTGTGATGTTACCAAAGATGTTGATTATTCTTTTGGTGCTTCTGATGCTTCTCATCATTATATGATAATCAATGTAGGCAATGACAATTCTGTATTGTCCAACATGAAGAGTCGGATAAATGGTTTGTATAAGAAAGGATTTGACAAGGTGGTGGGATTGAGAGATATGTATAGTGAAACATATTTGAAGAAGAATAATAACCGGAGAACCATAAATCCAGAGCTCATCAAATTGTTTATGGAGAGTTCCCAAGAAGAAATTAATGGTATGGCATATGCTGAAAGAATCAAGTTTTGTTGGGCTATTATGGAGGTAGAGGCGTGGTTCTTGGGTATGAAACATCTGTTTGAAAGTGTAAATCCTGTTTTAACTTCTGATTACATCAAATCTCAATTGGGATATGATTTAGAAAAATCAGATCCGGAAACTACATATTGCCATCCTGCTAAAGTTGTTGGAGAGATAATGGGACTTGTAGGAAAGCAGTATAGAAAGCGTGAAAGTGAAGTAAAGTCATTGGTTTCTTATTTAACCAAAGAGCATTATGAAGGGTTGATGGATTCTGAAGTCTGTTCTACTTTCACGTCGTATGCAAAAGAGCTGTTGGAGGATACAGAGATTTATCAATAGATAGAAAAATCGGAAACCCGCACCGGTGACGACCGTGATTATTTGAATGGCAAGGAAGACATTCATGAACAATCCATTTCCTTGCAGGAAAATGTGTATAAGGAATACATTAAGCTGTTGGCTAGCCGGGAAGATTTCGGTAAGGTAGACTGCTTTGATAAGGAAGGTAATTTCTTGCCGAAGGGCCAAATTCATGAAATGATTTGGAAGAAGTTGGTGGAGTGATAGGATACAAAAAAAGGCTGCAAGTTTATGCTTGCAGCCTTTATTATAATAAGGTATAGAGATTACTTCAAAAGTTCAGCCAATTTTTCCTTGATAGCTTCACCACGGAGGTTACGTTCGATGATAGTACCATCCTGAGCAACCAATACAGTAGCAGGGATAGAGTTTACACCGTAGAGAGCAGCGCCTTCGCATTGCCAACCCTTTACGTCAGACATGTGATCCCATGTCATACCCATTTCCTTGATAGCAGCTTTCCACTTGTCAGCGTCGTTGTCCAAAGATACACCTACAATACCGAAGCCCTTCTTGTTGTATTCCTTATAAGCAGCGATAACGTTCGGCATTTCGCGACGGCAAGGACCACACCAGCTAGCCCAGAAGTCAATCAAAGTATACTTGTTCTTAGCGATGATGTTTGAAAGCTTCATTGGGTTACCTTCTGGATCAGGCAAAGTAAAGTCTGTGAACTTCTGACCAATAGCTGTCTTAGCCAATACTTCGATGCGTTGCAATAACTTGGCGATGCGTTCGTTGCTTTGGTATTCAGCAGGAACCTTAGCTGCCAATGCTTGCAATTGTGCCAATTCCATGCTGTATGAATTACCTGGCCACAAATGGATACCTACAGGATTGGTAATGTTGGCATCGATGGTGTTGTAAGTCAAGTCATTCAACTTGGCATCCAAATCTTCCATTTGCTTTTCCAATTCAGCCTTTTGTTCTTCTGTCAAGTCTTCTGCCTTGCTCTTTTCGTACAAAGCTCTCATTTCCTTGTTCAAAGCACCGCTTTCGTTCTTGTAAGCTTGGTAGATGTCATTGTTAGTAGTACCAGATACCTTGCTTTCTTCGCCCAAAGCAACTGCGATGTTACCGTTTTCCAAGAAGAAATCAGCCATGATACGCTTGCCTTCAGCCGGAGTATAAGTAATGTAACGGTTTACTGCAGCATCCTGACGGCCATTGAAAGTAAAAGCACCGTTAGCTACTACAGCAGAGTCCAACTTGATGAGTTCTCTACCCTGAGCTTCCTGCAAATAGATAGTTTCACCATCGGCAATACCTTCTACAGTACCCGAAATCTTGTAAGCAGGTTCGCTGCTACATGCAGCCAAAGCCATGGTTCCGGCTGCAAACAAATAAACGAAATTTTTCATATTAAATGTTTTATAAAGTTTTTTGCAAATATAATGATTATTTTTCTATCTTTGCGGCTTACAACAAAAAGAATATGCAACAGTCTAATTATATCATTGAAGTTCAGAATGTTTCCAAATATTTTGGCGAAAAGGTCGCTTTGGATAACATCAATTTGAATGTGAAGAAGGGTGAGTTTGTGACTATTCTTGGTCCTTCGGGATGTGGAAAGACCACACTTTTGCGTCTGATAGCAGGTTTTCAAACTGCATCGGAAGGTGTTATCCGTATCTCCGGTAAGGAAATTACACAGACTCCTCCTCACTTGCGTCCTGTGAATACCGTATTCCAGAAGTACGCTTTGTTCCCTCATCTGAATGTATTTGATAACATTGCATTCGGATTGAAGTTGAAGAAAACGCCGAAGCAGGTCATCGAGAAAAAGGTGAAGGCAGCACTCAAAATGGTGGGCATGACGGATTATGAAGACCGTGATGTGGATTCTTTGTCGGGTGGTCAGCAGCAGCGTGTAGCTATTGCTCGTGCCATTGTGAACGAACCGGAAGTGTTGTTGCTGGACGAACCGTTGGCTGCGCTCGACTTGAAGATGCGCAAGGACATGCAGATGGAATTGAAGGAAATGCACCAGAAGTTGGGTATTACCTTCGTATATGTAACGCATGACCAGGAAGAGGCGCTTACCTTGAGTGATACCATTGTGGTCATGAGTGAAGGTAAGATCCAACAGATTGGCACCCCGATGGATATCTACAATGAACCGACCAACTCCTTTGTTGCTGATTTTATCGGTGAAAGTAACATCTTGAACGGTACGATGATTAAGGATGAGGTGGTGAGCTTCGCCGGACACGAGTTCGAATGTGTAGACAAGGGATTCGGTGAAAATGCACCGGTGGATGTGGTCATCCGTCCGGAAGACATCTATATCTTCGATCCGTCGGATGCTGCTCAGTTGACAGGTACGGTATCCAGCTGTATCTTCAAGGGGGTACACTTTGAGATGTTGGTACAGACCAAGGAAGGTTATGAGCTGATGGTACAGGATTACCATGCGTTCGAAGCCGGACGTGAAGTGGGCTTGCTTGTAAAGCCGTTTGATATTCACGTTATGAAGAAAGAACGTACTTGCAATACCTTTGAAGGAAAGATGGTGGATGACAATCATGTGGAATTCCTTGGTTGTTCGTTTGAATGTTTGCCACAAAAGGGGCTTCAAGCCGGTGATAAGGTGGAAGTACAGATTGACTTCAACAATGTTGTTTTGGAAGACAATGAAGAAGACGGCCGCTTGACCGGTGAAGTGAAGTTTATCTTGTATAAGGGTAATCACTATCACTTGACAGTGTTCACCGATTGGGATGAAGATATATTTGTAGACACCAACGATGTTTGGGACGATGGCGACCGTGTGGGTATCACCATTGCTCCGGAACACATCCGTTTAAACAAGTTGTGAGAAAGATGATCAATAAATTGTCACGTTTCTTTA
>JAZSDK010000058.1:0-4424 GCA_045531155.1 Faecalimonas sp.
GCATCAAAGTATGCAGAAGAGTATATTGATAGTATGTAAAAAATTGTCAATTTGAAAGCCTTGACATTCCCATATTGATAATATATAATTCAAATACGTTTGCGAACCAGACACCAATTTCAGGGCTTGTACTGGTTTCGACGGGGGTTTTGAAGTTGAGGAAGCCATCCGCGGGACGGGACCGCGTAACAATCCGTACTTTAAAATTAAACGCAAACGAAAATTTAGCGTACGCTGCCTAGTGGCAGTAGTCGGTCTTAGGTCGCTCACTGCTTAAGCAACCGGCTTCAACGAGGTGAGGCACTTCGTTTCCAAAGCTTTGAGGAGATGGAAGAACTTATGAAGCTACTAAAGTCATTAGCCTGTCATTAGGCGAATGATGGAGGGAATGTCAAAATAATGACTGTGATGGGAGATGCCTTGATGGATGGGCTTTCGGACGCGGGTTCGATTCCCGCCAGGTCCATTAAAGACAGAGAGTTTTGTGCTCTCTGTTTTATTATGTGCTGAAGTGAGTTGTATTCCAAACAATGAGGTTGAATATGAAAGAGGAGAAAGAGCCTTTGAAAAACAGTCTAACAGGAACCATATACGTGCTACTCTCAGCAATCTGCTTTGCTTTGGGTGGTGTGTTAATTAAATTTATTCCATGGTCACCGATGACAATCCAAGGGGTGCGTAGTATATTTTCATCTGTTGTTATTGGCAGTTACATGTATTATACAAAGCACAAATTTGTATTTAATAAGTCCGTGCTCTTTGGCGCAATTTGCAATATGGTAATGGCATTTACCTTTGTGGCAGCAACAAAACTTACCACGGCAGCAAATGCAATCGTGCTTCAGTTTACGGAACCGATTTTTGCTATCTTATTGATGTGGATTATTTATAAAAAGAGACCAAGAAAAGAAGCGGTAGTGACATGTGCACTTGTGTTTAGTGGAATTTTGTGTTTTTTCTTTGAGTCTTTGCATGTTGGAGGAATGACAGGAAATGTGTTGGCGATTGTGTCGGGATTCTTCTATGCGCTGGTCTTTATGATGAAGCGTTTTCCGGGAGCTGATTTTGAATCCTCCATTTTGCTTTCAAATGCCATGAGTGTGGTGTTTGCAATACCGGCATATCTGAATGAAACCACAAGTACACCGATTATTTGGAGTTGTATCATTTTACTTGGTGCTGTGCAGTGTGGTCTTTCTTATGTTTTTCTATCCAAAGGTTTGGATTATGTGTCACCGGTGACCGCATCCCTCACTTCTACCATTGAACCTATCTTAAATCCACTTCTTGTGGCTGCATTTTATGGGGAGAAAGTTGGAGTGATGGCGATTGTAGGTGCAATCCTAGTGGTCGGTTCGGCGACAGTTTATAATTTAATAGAAGCAAAGAAAAGTTAAAAATCAAGGCGCAAGCAAGAACTTGCGCCTTTTCAAATCATCTACTTTCTTTTCATCATATTCATCACAACATAAATTCCAATCAAGACAACCACACTTCCACCCAGTATCAAATACATAGTGGAAAGTTCCACTTGGTTATCAAAGAAGTATACATTGCAGTCAATTGCATCTCTTAGCCCATTAATAATTTCCTTTGGATATCCATCAGCCTTCATTTCGGCAAACACACCTTGCAATGCATGATTTCGAAGAAGCGAAGTGGCATAGGTTCCGGGTAGGAAGGATAGAGCCTTTTGCAGTCCTTCGCTGAATTGCGAAATCGGCATATATGCACCACAGATAAATCCATACATGGAACTTACGATACTTCCTACAGCAGAGATTTGTCCTTGTGTGGACATGAAAAAATTAATAATAGAAGAAAGTGCAACTCCAAACATTACCAGTAAAAACACGTCAAATAAAATCAGCATCACATCTTTACCTGAAAGATACCAGCCAACTTTTCCAAGGTAGAGGAAACCGGCCCCGGCAGCAATCAGACAAATCAAAAGTGTGGATATCAGTGTTGCGATATAGTATCCAAGGGCCATGGTTGTACCCTTTACCGGAGTAATCGTCAAATCCTTTCGTGCACCGTTCACCTTGTCTTGAACCATTAGCATGTTGGAGCAAAATGCAACCGTCACGCAGCAAACAGCAAGAAGGGAAGAAACTAATTGGCCTCCAACAGCAGCATCCAATAGTTTTTCCGGCACCTCCATGCCTTTCGGAAATGACATTGCAAAGCTGTCATGGTATACATTTCCTAAAAATGTAGTATATAAAACCAGCAAGATAAGTGGGGTGATGAGGGAGGTAAAGAATAACCCCTTATCCTTAAAAAATAGTTTCGTGTTTCTTTTAATTAAAGAACCCAATCCAATCATTGCTTTTCACCTCCACTTAGTTTTTTACCAGTCACAGTAAGGAACACGTCATCCATTTTCCCTTTTGTGATTTCATAATCTTTGAACATATCAGCGTGCTTTATAATCAATTCGGTTGCGTCAGCAGTATTTGGTACTGACACGCGGTAGGCATCACGGATAGCTTCGTATGGTCTGCCTAAGGCCTGCACTTGTTCTTCAGAAACTCCATAAATAGTAATAAAGTCTCCAGTGTATGTATTCTTTAATTCCAAAGGTGTGCCCTGTGCGGAAATTTTTCCACTGTCCAAAATCACCACGTAATCAGCGTCTGCAGCTTCTTCCATATAATGGGTTGTTAGAAAAACAGTCATATTTTTCTCTTTGCGAAGTGTTGAGATGACGTCCCAAAGGGTTTTACGCGTTTGTGGATCAAGGCCGGTTGTGGGTTCATCTAGGATTAAAATTTTCGGCTCATTGAGTAGGGCTCGTGCAATGTCGATTCTGCGGCGTTGGCCGCCGGATAATTTTCCCACCGGACGTTTTAATAAATCTCCAAATTCCAGTAGCTTCGCTAATTCTGCCAAGCGTTTTTTGAAAGCCTCACCTGTAATTCCATATAGTGCTGCACGGCTTTGCAGGTTATCGCGGACAGTAAGCGCTTTGTCCAAAACGGAATCCTGAAACACAACACCGATTTCATTCTTGATTTTATCGATATTTCCATCAAGTGATTGTCCGTTAATAGTTACAGTTCCATCATCCTTTTTTAGCTGGTCGCAAATGATACCTATGGTTGTAGATTTTCCGGCACCATTTACACCCAAAAAAGCAAATAATTCGCCTTCTTTAACTTGAAAACTAATGTCCTGAACGGCCTTTACTTCGTCAAAACTTTTACTTAGATGTTCGATTTCAATAATGTTTCGCATATTATGATTCTCCTTTCTTGGAAGCATAACGCATCTTAAGTCCGAGAAATGCGTCTGTCAGCATATCACTGATTTCATCGTTTTCCAAATCCAAATAAGAGGTTGCGAGCATTGTTGCAATTCCATGGACGTAAGCCCACATTTCCATATGGAAAATCGTAGCCTCTTCGTAAGTAATTCCAAGTTGCTTGTGAATAAAATAGACTGCGTCAGTGAAATCCTCTTCTAAATAATCGCCGCTTTCACCGGAACGGTCACGCATGAAAACAAATTTGAATAGTTCCTTTTCTTCACGAGCAAACTGGATGTAGGCCATTCCGCTTGCCTTGTATTCGGGATACCGATTTAAAGTGAATTCGCGTTTTAGATAGGAACGATATTTCTTGGAAGAGGCAACAAGCAATTCGTTTTTCAATTCTTCCATTGTAGTGAAGTTTGAAAAAATAGGTTGCGTGGAACAGCCGATATAAGAAGCCAGAGAACGTGCATTTAGCGTATTTTCGCCATTTTTTTGTATCATGCAAAGTGCAGCAGATACAATGTCTTCTTTTGAAACTTTTGTGGTAGGTGGCATTTTATTACTCTCCTTTATGAAAAATAGCAAATGTTATATAACACATGTTATTTTACTGTAAATTATATATAATGTCAAGCAACATGTCAAATATATGTATCGTCAACTTACATGCAAGCATGACGTTTCCATACATATATTTGCCGCATGGCTGAATAGTAACAATAATATTATAAATTTATCATTAAATCTAAGACATATTGCGCAAAATATGATAAGATATTTTTGTACTGTGCGTAATACTGCACAAACGAAAGGAAATAAGTATGAGAAGAATTGAAAAGTTAATGAAAGGTTGGAGTTTTACAGACCAGACAGGTAACAGACAAGCAGTAGAACTTCCTCATACATGGAACGCCAAAGACGGTCAGGATGGTGGAAATGACTACTGGCGAGGAACCCTAGTGTATGATAACCAGTTTGCAAAACCGGAATTTGACGCAGAAAAGGAATGTGTTTATTTGCAATTCCACGGTGTCAATGCAAGTGCCAAGGTAATGTTAAATGGTAAAGAGGTTGTCTCTCACGATGGTGGATACTCTACATTCCGTGTTGACGTTACAAAAGATTTACAAGAGAACAATCAGATAAAAATAGAAGTGGATAACAG
>JAZSDK010000110.1:0-4150 GCA_045531155.1 Faecalimonas sp.
AAACGTTTTTTGAGAGATGATGGAATGATAAAGGTGAGTCGTTCGCTGAAGGAATTGTCTTACAAGGCACAGGTACTGCGTGAACAAATGCAAGAAAGGCTGCAACGCGACCCTACGTTAGAGGAACTAGCACAAGAATTAAATGTTGAGAAAGAAGATTTGGTAATGGCACTGGATTCTGCTAACGAGGTAGAGTCATTATATAAGCCGGTGTACCAGAAGGATGGAAATGAAATTGCACTTATGGACAGGCTTGAAGAGAGGGAAGTACAGGAAGAAAAGATTATCAATCGTATGCTGTTAAAACAATTGCTGGAGAGCTTAGAAAAGGAGGAAAGACAGCTGATATATCTGCGTTATTTTGCGAATAAAACGCAGACAGAAGTGGGAAAGAAACTTGGGATTTCACAAGTTCAGGTTTCAAGAATGGAAAAGAAAATATTAAAAACTCTACGAGGGAAAATAGATGTATCTTTTGAAAAAAAATAGACATACTATTTTTGGAAGGAAGGTGGAGTTTATGGAAAAAGCAAAGAAAAGAGTCCGCGTATGTTTGCTATGTGTTGTCATTGTAGCAGTCGTTATGGGGATTCTTTATTATTATCACGAAATGAACGAAGACGGGCTACAGGCAGAGGGTACGCTTGTTAAGATAGAGCATGGAAGATGGACAGCGTCATGTCAGTAAGTAACAATACATTATATATCAAAGGCGACCAAAGTGTTGAGGTCACAAAGCGCGATGTTACCTTAGGGGATTTGGTGGCGATGGAATGTAGCCAGCAGAGTATAGTTTCAAAATTGAAGACAATCAAAGTCATGAAAATACCGGAAAAAGGGAAACAGCGATTCGTAGTGTCTGTCTTGAAAATTATAGAGCTGATTCACAAAGAGTATCCGCATTTAGAGATTCAAAGTTATGGTTCGCCGGACATTATTGTGACTTATGAGGATCAAAAGCAAAATAAAATCTGGCTATTCTGTAAAATAGCATTTATTGTATTAACTACATTCTTTGGCTCTGCCTTTGCAATTATTACCTTTAACAATGATTCCGGAACGCCAGAAATATTTGAGCAAGTGTACGAGTTGATTATGGGAGCGAAAAAACAAGGATTTTCGTTATTGGAAATGGGATATAGTATCGGAATTGTGGCTGGAATTTTGGTCTTTTTTAATCATTTCGGTAAGAAAAAAATGTCTGTGGACCCCACACCAATCGAGGTGGAGATGCGATTGTATGAAAATGATATACAGACTACAGTTATAGCAGAGCATGCAAGAAAGGGGCAGGAGTTGGATGTTGGTAAGGCAAATATTACTGGCAGTCATCGGTCTTAGTTCAGGAATACTGGTTGCAGGTGGACTGTTTGGCTTTGTCGTCAGCCTTGGCGTGATTTCAGATTTCGCTGACCGGACGCACACGGGAAACAATATCCGATTATATGAAAGGGCGCTGGCAGTAGGAGGAAGTCTGGGAAACATCATTTTCATGTATAATATACCGGTTCCTTTGGGTTCGTGGTTTCTTGCAATTTTCGCAATTTTCTCAGGAATCTTTGTGGGTGGCTGGGCCATGGCATTAGCGGAGACATTAAATGTATTTCCTATTTTTATGAGAAGAGCAAAATTGGTAGAAGGAATTTCAAGTATTATTTTGAGCATAGCCATTGGAAAGGCAATAGGTTCTTTCATCTATTTTTGGTTTGGCTGGTAGAAAGGATTAGTTATGAATAAGGAAAAACAAGAACAATATAAGGCATATGTGGAGAAGAAAACACCGAAAAATAACGTGTATTTTAATATGATAAAAGCTTTCATTACGGGGGGATTGATTTGTGTAGTTGGGCAGTTTATCTTGAACTTTTGCAAAGGGCAGGGACTGTCGGAGGAAATCGCAGGTTCGTGGACATCACTGATTTTGGTGCTTTTGAGTGTTATATTGACCGGATTTAATATTTACCCCCGCATTGCACAATGGGGTGGTGCAGGGGCATTGGTACCGATCACCGGATTCGCCAACTCTGTGGCGGCGCCGGCCATTGAGTACCAGAAAGAGGGACAGGTCTTTGGGATTGGCTGTAAGATATTTACCATTGCAGGACCGGTTCTCTTGTATGGAATATTTACCAGTTGGGTGCTGGGTGTACTGTATTGGATAACGACCATGTTTTAGGAGGTGAATCGTATGTTAAAAGGAAAGCAAAGCATTTTATTTGATGATGCTCCCTATATCATTAGTAGTGGAAGTATTGTAGGGAAAAAAGAAGGCGAAGGACCACTTGGAAACTTGTTTGACAAGGTGGAGGAAGATAATTTGTTAGGCCAGGATACCTGGGAAGAAGCAGAAAGTGAGATGCAAAAAGAGGCATGCCTGATGGCCATTGGAAAGGCGAAGGTACAGCCGGAAGATGTGAGATATCTGTTCGGCGGTGACTTGCTCAGGCAGGGAATTGCCACGTCTATGGGATTGGAAGAATTGCACATTCCACTATTTGGCCTGTATGGCGCCTGTTCTACTTCGGGAGAGGCGTTGGCGCTTAGTTCCATGAGTGTGGCAGCAGGCTATGGAGATTATATTTTGGCAGTCACCTCCAGTCATTTTGGAAGTGCAGAAAAGGAATTTCGTTTTCCATTAGCCTATGCCAATCAAAGACCCTTAAGTTCCCAATGGACAGTGACAGGTAGTGGTGCTTTTTTGGTTGGAAAACAGAAAAGTCATGTGCGGGTGGCAGGAGTCACAGTTGGAAAGATTGTGGATTATGGATTAAAGGATTCGCAAAACATGGGCGCGTGTATGGCACCAGCAGCCTGTGATACTATTTGCACAAATTTAGAAGATTTCGGATATCAGCCTTCCGATTATGACCGCATTTTCACGGGGGATTTGGGATATGTAGGACAAAGTATCTTATTTGACTTAATGCGTAAAAATGGCCAGGATATTAAGCCGAACCATGCAGATTGTGGCATGATTATCTTCGACCAGCAGACACAAAATACAAATGCGGGGGGAAGCGGATGTGGCTGTGCGGCGACAACCTTATCGGCATACATTTTGCCAAAAATTGAATCAGGAGAGTGGAAGCGAGTGCTATTCGTTCCTACAGGGGCGCTCATGTCCACAGTAAGCTATAATGAAGGTCAAAGTGTTCCGGGAATTGCACATGGCATTGTGCTGGAACACTGTTAGGAGGAAAAAAGAATGGATTATTTACATGCATTTTGGGTTGGCGGACTTATCTGTGCACTTGTACAAATATTATTAGACCGAACAAAGATGATGCCGGGGCGTGTCATGGTCCTCTTGGTATGCACTGGGGCAATTTTGGCATTTATCGGTGTGTATGAACCGTTTACAAAATTTGCAGGAGCAGGAGCAAGTGTCCCGCTTTTGGGATTTGGAAAGATCCTGTGGGAAGGTGTGAAAGAGGCCGTAGATAAGGAAGGCTTTTTAGGAACATTTATGGGTGGTTTCAAAGCAGGAGCAGTTGGAACCTCAGCAGCACTTATCTTTGGATATATTGCTTCGCTCATTTTCGAACCAAAAATGAAAAAGTAAAATCTGTGTAAAATTATAGAGATGCTGTGTTAAATCTTGGCAAACTCGGTTGACTTATCGTTTTTTCTGTGTTGATAATGAGAAATGTAAGGAAAATGAAAGAACAACGTAGGAGGAAAACAATATGGGTTACGAACAACTGTTTATGTTTGCTGGCGGACTGGGTATGTTTATCTACGGTATGCAGATAATGTCACAAGGTCTTGAAAATGCGGCTGGAAACAGGATGAAATCACTTCTTGAAGTGTTGACAAAGAATAAATTAATGGGTGTTGCACTTGGTGCACTGATTACCGCAGTTATTCAAAGTTCATCGGCGACAACCGTTATGGTGGTTGGTTTTGTAAATGCGGGAATCATGAATTTGACACAGGCCATGGGAGTTATCATGGGTGCGAATATCGGTACAACCATTACAGGATGGATTGTATCTATGGGAGAATGGGCATCCTTCCTGAAACCATCCACACTGGCTCCAATCGCAATTGCAATTGGTGTAGTAGTCATGATGGTAGGAAAAAGACGCGGAACAAAGGATGTGGCAAGCATCGTGGTTGGTTTTGGTCTTTTGTTCGTAGGTATCGATAA
>JAZSDK010000025.1:0-14474 GCA_045531155.1 Faecalimonas sp.
GGCTTCTGCTCACGCTTTGCCATAGGCACATAAATAACCATAATGACATCTTTATTGTCACCCACTTCATAGGTGTGCACATCATCCTCTGACAGCAAATTTATATTTACTTTCTTAGGATTGTTAATGGTATCCCAGAAATCCTTACGAAGTCTGGCTGCATTCTGAAGCCCGGTAGTTTTCCAGCTGCCATCTTTTTCTTCTTTGACACCGAGGATAATAACACCACCATAGCAGTTTGCAAAAGCAGAATACGTGTCCCACAAAGAAACCGGCAAGCCACCATTTGCTTTTTTCACTTCTCTTCGGTTGTCTTCTCTGTATTCATCAAATTGTGAAAGGTCAAATTCTATTCCCACATTAATACCCCCTTATTTCACAATGCTGTTATTGGTTTCATTATTACTTTTATAATAGCCAAAACTTTCCTCAACATTAATCTTCTGCAACAAGAAAACCCCTATCATTCTAACCGCAAAATAAGCTACCAACGCATCCGCAACATTGAACATCCTATCTTTAGTCATATCTTGGTTAATCTCATGCTTTGAACGATTATATATCTTCACAAAATCATATAACGCATCTATAATTTTTGGTTCAATTACGCCCTCTTTTTCAATTACATGTACTGCTTTACCTAATGTGGAATTCGAGAAACGCATCTGCCCTAAAATATTTGTTTCTTGAATATATAATCTGCACGCTGCTTCTAAATGCATTCCGGCATTTTTTATTACTTCTCTTGCAAAAATTCTTATATCACATAAATCTATACTACTCCTTGCATATTGCAATGGTCTATATAAAGCTCTTTTTATACCAGCAGGAAATGGATTTCTTATCGGATTGGCATGCATGCAATATGCCCCAACACCTTCTATCTTAGCGTCCATATTCCATATCATTTCACTTGAGTAATCAAAGTTTTCATTTTCTAAATCTTGTGCTAAAAATTCTTTTATACACTCTTTAATATCTTCATTCAAAAAATCATCATAGATATTTATTAATTCACTATGAGATAATTTTTCACGTACATTTATTTCTTTGCTCATTCTATATAACCTTCTACTCAGCACTCACATACTATAATGTCTAATGTCATCTGCAGCAGACAAATAACCAATTTCACTAAAATGCCAACTACGATATATTTACAAGATTACTTTTCATCCCATCCAACCACTCTTTTCTATTAGCATGTTCCAACTGCATAAAAGCCAACAGACACATCTGATATATCTCATCGTAGGTATACTCGAGTTCTGCATCACTTATCTCTGCAATATATTTTTTATATTGTTTCGAAGACTCATCTTTGTTATTATGTCTTATATTGCAACTGTTTAATAATCGAAATAAATCCGACTTAAAAGTTTGATTAATTGAATTTAGTTTTTTATCTTGAGATTCTAAAACACTAGCTAATTTAACAAGGATTTCTCTCTTTGCATCAATATCACCTTTCAAAGAATGATGGTTATACTCCAGCACCTTATATGACAAACTATCAGGAATTAGTTCAGATTCAGCAACTACAATGGCATTATTATCACGTGGAACAAAAATAGTTAGTCCCTGTTCCTCTGCAAAAACATAGCCAATCCTATCTACCACACGAATAATCTGTTGAACATAAAAATCTGTTCCCATATCGAAAAAGAGAAACCTATTATCCAAACCGACTATAAAATTATAAATATATTCCATAAAACTTATTAGATAATCTTCGTCAAAATCTTGTGGTTCTTTTACAAAGTTAAAACCATATATTCCATCAAATTCTTTAAGCGTTAAACACGTACCACGAAAATGATAATAAATGAAATTATCCGACACCATATCTGCAATGGACCTATCATCTCTACTATCTTTTCCATAAAAAATTTTATAAAATTTAGAATACTCATTTTTTAAATCTATCTTACCTTCTTTAAGTACCTGTGCAAAATTCCTTCTCATAATTAAAACTCCTTAAATCCAACTTGTCCATTCATCAATAATGGAAGCAAAAAATTACGCAAAGATATTAACTCTCCACTTTCTTTTTTGTTTGAAATCACCTTAGAAAACACCCCATCAACAAAATCATTATATTTTAATGCAATATCTTCAGGCGGAAGCACTATTCTGCTTTGTTTTATATGTTCCGACGTTATATGCCCCATTGTCGTTTTTCGCGCTTCTGCCATTTTAACGAAATTTGTTAGATATATTAATAATTGCATATACACATAATATTTTTCATTCCGTTTGGGAATCACTTTAAATATATGCTGATTTAAGCCCGCTCTCCCACCTGTCCATATCATTATTTCAAGTGTAGCAGACCACGAAAACAATATATCTCCATCATCTATTTTATTCTTTTCCGGGATATCATCTCTTACATATTCTGTTGTTGCTGTAACGCCATCATGCATTTCCGCAATTTTAACAACTGGTATCCTTTTGTTATCTGATAGAGGTCTATATTTTTGGCAAGCAAGCCCATTAATAAAGTCAGCAATATCGTATAAATTTCCCGTCTTCCATCCTTCCGGTATATCTCTCTTCAATTCCTCATTCCATACCATTTTTCCACCAGAAGACTTGTATGGTTTTCCATTTTCATCTGGAAAATCAAATTGAAGAAACCAGTAATCATAAATAGTTCTTGCCATTGATTCAAGTTCTACATTGATTAAATTATTATTTTCTAATTTTGCATTAATAAATTCTACTAAAGTTCCTATTGCATTTTGGCTTTTAATATCTGGCAAATATATTTCTAATTCAATGGCATCCTTTAAATTGAAATGTTTCTGAATACAACCAACTTGTAACTTCTCAATATGTCTATAACCAATAGTATTCATATAAGCTGCAAGATAGTGTGAATTTACCATATCATTATGCGGCTTAATAACGATCATATCTATACAATTTGAGTTATCATATTCATCTGGAATAACACAGCAAATTCCTGGTACTCCTGTATGCACCATTACTATGTCCCCTGTCCGCAATATGGATTTTTTTTGTGATTGGTGGAACTCTTTTGTGATTCTTTTTAAATCATTTCCAATTATTTTGTATGGTTTGATATTTAATGTTCGAAGAAAGGGAATCCCCCCCTCTTCATATTGAGTTGTCACAGTGCCAACAAAACCAATAGATAAGTCACAAATATCACCCAATTTGACCTTCCTAATCATACTTCAACTCCTCTAATCTCTCCTTAATAGATTGTTCGAGTTCTTTCCCTTCTGCAAACAACTGATTCAATCTACTCGCATACGCTACCATACGATTATTAAACTCTTCTTCTGACAACTCCACATACTCAATCTTTACTTCAAAATACTGTCCTGCCGAGAATGAATAATTCTTTTCTGCAATCTGCTCATAAGATACTTTTACGGAAAAATCATCAACTACATCCTGCCTAATAAACGTATCCTCAATTAAATTCACTTCTTCATCACTTAACACCGTCTTCTGGTTCTTGCCTTCTTTCACTTTTTTACCAAGTTTTGAAGCATCAACAAGCATAATATCACCCTCAGCATTTGCTTTATCAATGAATAATACAGACACATTTGTTCCTGTATTGGCAAAGATATTGGAAGGCATAGAAATAACACCCTTAAGCCATTTCTTCTCAACGATAGTCTCTCTAATCTTCTTTTCAATTCCTGATTGAGCGGTAATAAATCCTGTAGGCACAACAATAGCAGCCTTACCATTATCCTTCAAAGACCAAAGGATATGCTGGATAAAACAAAGATAAATTGACATAGAATCCTTTTTTGCATTCGGAATCTTTGGAATTCCTGCAAAAAATCTACGAATACCATCTCTTTCCTCAGACTCTGACCACTTCTGCTCAATGCCATCACGCGTAGATGAAAAATCCATCTTAAAGGGAGGATTGGATGTAATGTAATCAAACTGCTTTACTCCCGAATTCGGCTCATGCGGTGTATTATAATGAGCCGGAATATCAAGGGTATCTCCTTCAATAATATTATCTAATGAACCGGTAAGGCCATTAAGCATCATATTAATACGCAAAAATCGAGAGGACTTACCGGAAATATCCTGCGTATACACCTGTGCCTTTTCTCCAAAGCTTCCTTCTCCCAGCTCATTAGCAAGATGCAATACCAAGGAGCCCGAACCCGCAGAAGGGTCATAAATATCGTATAATTTGTCTTCTACCGGACTCATCTGCACCAATATTTTTGCTATGATAGAGGAAATTGCCTGCGGTGTAAAATATTCAGCATACACACCACTTGCAACATTGTAATCCTTAATCAAATATTCAAAAATACGAGAATAAAAATCAAAGTTATCCTGGAACGCATCACCAAAATCAAATCTTTCCTGACTGATAATACCAAAGATATTTTTAGCAAAATTATTACGCTTTGAACTTTCAACATTCTCTGTAATACGCGTAAACAAAGGTTTTCTTGTACCATCTGCTGTTTCTACAGAGAACACTTCATTTTTAGGGTCATTAGATATCCTCTCTAGAGCGTCATCAAATATCTTGTAAAATTCATTAAAAGACACTTTATTTATTAGATAATCGATAGTCTCATCATAAGTAAATGCTACATCCTGAGGATAGGAATCGTAAAAAGCATCCATCTCTGAATTTTCATTTTTAAGAACATACTTGTAATCCATGCTAATTTCTTGTGAAAACTCTTTTAGATTCGCCATGAATTTGTCATTTAAAAATTTGTACAAGAATACGGATGTAATAACCACCTCTTCAGATGCTTGATTTGCCAAACCATTGGTCTGACATAATCCTTTCAATTCATCTATTATCTGTTCTATTTTACGCTCTAAAGCAAGAATATCGGCCATTTTATGCCTCTCCTTTTCTATTTATAAATCTGTATATTCGTGTAAAGTTCATTTAGAATCGCTTCATAATAAGCTTTGATTTTCTGGTATAACCCAGCCTTTAACAAATCTTTCGTTGATTCCTTTTTTATATTATCAACAAACTTCTTTCTACCCTGTGCAGTCATACCGTCTACTGTCAATGTATCTTTTATATTCTCGTATACAATCACAAGGGTTCCTTCAATTACCGATTGATCAACTGCTGTATAATCTGCAATAGCATCCTGATAAGATTTTACAAATGCATAGTTATTACCATATTGTTTTGCAAGTCTTTCATTCTCATAATTAATATCCTGGGCTTGCTTCAATGCCTCCAGCAATTCATCCGTAATGGAATCCAAATCAGAAAGGTCTGATATTGACAGCTTATTGAAGATTTCCTGCAACAACTGATCAAGCTTCATAACCTTAATATCACCCTTGTTTTTGTTCCTCTGAATTTCTTCATGAACAGCCCTAACAGTCTTTTCAAACCTTTGATACGCCGGATGATCTTCTGTGAATTTTCCAAGATCTAAAATCATAATTGCAGTTTTAATGAAATCATACAAGATGGTAACCACTTCATCATTAGATATAACATTCATCATATCTACCGGTTTGGTTGCCAAATTAATAAAGTCAATTCTATCTTGTACAGCACGCAACAATTTCTGATTCTTATCATGGTCAATTTGTTTTGCATAGTCCGTTGCTCTGGACAAAATGAATTCTGTTTCACATTCCTTAATACCATTAAGCAATCTTCTGATCTTTAACAATGTCTCTTTATTGTATTGTGCCAACCGTTTAGAGAACTTCTCCATATTATCTGTATCAATAATATCATCCAAGTCCTCAACATATTTATGATATTTTCTGTTTATATCTTCCTTATCAATAACCAATCCGGTAAGAGAACCTTCATTCTCCCCGTTTTCATTCAAGTCAGCCTCCAACTCTTTTATGTAGGCATCAATGGTGTTGTCGTACTCTTTCTCGATATCTACAAAATCAACAATATAACCATATTTATACACCTTACCGGTAGGTGACTTGTAGGGTCTGTTAACACGAGAGATTGTCTGCAACAAGCTCTGCGCATGAGGTCCCCTTAACAGATACATCTTTTTAAGACGTTTCACATCATATCCCGTAGTCAGCATAAAATTCACAACCAGAATATCCGGAGCAAGTGTATCTCTAAAATCAATCTGATTATTCTTATTAATCTGTGCCTGTGCCGGGTCGTTTGCGTCAGTTATTACCAACCCTGTAGACAACTTGGAATTAGCTTTAAACCACTCATGCACTTTACGAGCCTGCGGATTTGTTCTACAGACTATCATTCCACCTATCGTATTATCTGTATTCTGCAAACGGAAATTATTGAAATCACGCTCGATAAACGCCCCCAAACAAGATACATAAGCATCTGATTCGAATACGTCCTTATCATTCAATTTACTATCTTCAATGTCCAGATTCTTTTTGATTTCACTCTTTGCTACAGTATCAATATTTTCTTTCTTAATACGCAAAGTATATCCATCCGCAATGGACTTATCATAAAAATATTTATGAATATAATCACCAAACTTCAGATTGGAACGTTCTTTCTTGGTAAGCAACGGTGTGCCAGTTAACGCAATATATATTGCGTCTGAATCACAAGTCATTAAATTCTTAAAATACTCACCTGTCGACTTATAACTACGATGTGCTTCATCAATAAAGAATATCCTTTGTACTCTGACATTATAATCGTTCTTCGCTTCGTCCAAACGACTTTCCAACTTCTGAATATTTGCAACACAGACCTCACCTATGGATTTTGTATCGATATTTGTAGACAAAGGCTTATCTATCTCTTTCATAAATTCCTCTTTGTCCTTACAATTGATTACATTTAACCCACGTACCTTGAACTCTGTGGATGCTTGCCGCAACAAATCCAGTCTGTCCACAATAAAGAAAAATCTTGTGTTAATGTTCTGCCTTGCATAATAATCTCTGATGACTCTATTTGCGAAGGCTGCCAGTCCTGTCTTACCCGAACCTTGTGTATGCCAAATTATACCACCCTTGCCCCCTTTTTCAAGACGCTCAATTATCTTCCTTGTGGCAAAGAACTGTGGATACCTCATAATATGCTTTTCCGGGATCTTTCCATTCAAAAACATCATCCCGTAATTCAGAAAATATACAAAACGTTCTCTATCAAATACAGATGTCACAAAAGAATTACAAGGCGTTCCTGTCTTTAAATTCTCCTTAAATTCTTCCGTATCATATTCTACTGCATTATATCCACAGTCTTTTATTATGTATCGCATGATTTCTTCCGTAATCTCAAGATACGGATAATCCATATAGTAGTTTTCATCATCTTCTCTAAAGAATGAAAAGCTTGTATTTGTACCATTCGGAGTAGTGTAAAATGAGCCTGCTTTTACATCTTCTGCATCATCAGCATCTTCATATTCCATATTATTGCTAAACGCCACAAACTGAATCATATTAAAGAACTTCTTATAATCTGGATTCACCAAACGTTTATTAATCATTCGATCAAATTCTTTTTGAATCCCACCCTCATTATTAGGTTTCTTCACTTCAAGAAATCCCAACGGCATACCATTAATAAGTATATTGATATCCGGTCTAAATGAACCCTGTTCTGTTCCTTCAATAACAGAAAACGGAAGCTCATCTACCACAGCAAAATCATTATTCTCCCAATTCTGTGCATCAAATAATTTCACACGATCCAATGGATTAATTAACCAGTTGTAAAATTCCTTACCCAAATCGTTGTTTTTAATAACGCTATTAATCTCCAGAAGAATTTCTTTTATTTCATCAAAAGAAAACTCTCTACCATTAATTTTCTCAAGAGCCGGTTTGAATCTATTTATAAATATCTTAGTATTAAAATCAATATCTGCTTCTCTAAGAGATTGATACTCATATCCTAACCTTAAAAGTTGAATTGTAGCAGGTATTTTCACCCTCATATCCTCATTGAATGCAGCCATCACTTTTCCTCCATAATTACATATATAGCTCACATCGAATAATTTATAAAATCGCTTGTCCATATTAGATGATTATAGCATAGATCTCCGTCCAAAAATCCGGACTCAATCTCTCACATACTCCATAATATCCCCGTAGTCCACATCTAGCGTCTTACAAATTTTCCCCAAAACTCCCAACGTAACCTCTTCATCTCTTCGAAGTTTCGTCATAGTATTTGGCGCAATCTCAGCCTGCTTCCTAAGGTCCGCTTTACTCATTTTTCTATCCACTAATAACTTCCATAATCTGTTGTATGATACAGCCATAACATGTCCTCCATCATGCATCAAAATCTTACATAATTCCACGATATATTATACTGCAATCGTTCTCTATCTACAAGAGACTTTCGCACAACCTTGCGAGGCATCCATGCGCCAAATCCGTTAAAAAAAGGAAGCGCCCCCGCGCTTCCTTTCCATTCTTCCATTCCATCTCATCCTATTCCATTCCTTCCCCTCTTCCGTTTCCTACCCCCTACTCCAAACCTCATACCCCTGCCGTCTTGCAGAATCATAGACCGGTTGCATGTTCTTTTGCAGGATATTTCGAAACTCCTCTTCGCTGTTGCCCTTGCGGTACAGCTCCTGTCCGGCCCAAATCGAATGCAGGTTATCCCGGTAGCAGGCCTCGTACAGTTTCCGAATGCCCTCCTTCTCATGGATGAGCCGGTACATCACGAATTGATTTTGGGCAAAGCGGTCGAAGAACGGATTCCACTTCGGCAGCCGGTTGCTCTTGGAGGAATTCAGAGAGGAATCCATAGGCATCAGATTCCACAATTCATCATTCATCACAAAGGACCAGGGGATGAAATGGTCCACGTCGTACTGCTTGGACACAATCGCTTCATCCGTAAACACGTCCCGTACTTCGCTCACGGCAAGGATGCCTTCCCATAGTTTGCGGACATGCCCCAGCTTTCGCATTTTTTCATCCATGGGTGTCAGCTTGTAGATGAGCCCCGGCACCTCCGGATTGTTGTTTTGCAGCCACTTCACCTTCTCGTACTGAATCCAGCCAAGGATTGCCACCGTCTGGTCTTTCATCATTTCTACCCAAGCATCCTGAAAGTACACCTTTTTCTTTAGCTTGCTCTCCTCGCCCAGGATATACGGAAGGCTCACTACCTCCCGGTTGATTTTCGCTATGTACTCCGTGAGACGGCGCACGCTTCCCCAGTCGGCACTCTCCTCGCACTTGTGAAAGAATCCTGCCAGCGCCCGGTAAGGCACCATATTGGTGAGCTGTTCCTTATAGGGCTTTAGTTCCCCGTTGTACTCCCGGATGGCATTCTTTATCTCCACCTTCGAAGCATTGGCCGGCAATTTGGATAAGTTTGTCAGCAGAATCACTGCCCGCTCCAAGCCGTCCCGCACTTCGCCGTCCGCCTGCACGCCGCTAAGGTGAATGTGAAACTCTCGCACCGAATACCATGCATTGCAAATCATTTCATCAATGATTGCGTCAAAGGTCGTCTCCGTAACGCCTTCCGAAATCAGCCGCACAATCGCCTCCAGCCAATAAAATTTGTAGCAGTAGGACGGGGCCTTCATCATGAGCGAGAAGCTCTCGATGTCCAGCGCATTATAATATTTCCCGTCAATCCTCAGTTCATATCCGACTTTCGTAAAATCAGATTCAGCCATTTCTCCTCACCCCTTCCGGGTCTCACATCCCCGGTAATCCAGCATTCTTCCACCTGTAATTCCGGGACGTCCCCCATATATTCTTCAAAGGATTCCTTCGTAAAATCCGTAAAATACCTGCCGCCGCGCTCCCCTTCAAAATCCCCGTATTTAAAGGAAGTATAGATGACGCCCTTTGCCTTTAACGCTGCTGCCATCTTTTTTAACACGCCCCGAAGCGCCTTTTTATCCAGATGCAAAATGGAGGAACAGGCCCAGATGCCGTCGTATGTATCCTGCGCATCCAGCTCCTCAAACCGCATCTCCTTCACCGGTATCCCGGTATATTCTGTGGCCGCGCGACAAATCTCGGGGGAGCCGTCGGTGGCCTCCACCCGGTACCCCTTCTCCAAAAAGTACTTGGCATCGCGTCCGGAACCGCACCCAAAATCCAGAATGCAGGCGCCCTCCGCCACCTTTGCCAGAAACCTCTCCTGGGTCCCGGCAAAATCCACAAAGGCCGTCCCTTCCACAAACTGCTTTGCATTTTGATTGTAATATTCCAATGTGTTGTCCACACGCGCCTCCTGTTCTGCCTCCCGTTTAGTCCGCCCAAATTAAATACACAATAAATTTACCGAAGTCATTTCATACTTTTTTCTCAATAATCCGCCATGCCGCAAATTTGCCCATGGCTGCTGCCGTGGGAAGCCCTCCGGGACCCATGAGCCATTGGCTTGCCAAAAGCACATTGCCCAGTCCCTTTACCACGCCCGGCACGGTAATACTCTTCGCCTGCTTTGTTGTGACAAAACTCATGTAGGCGCCGTTGTAGGAATTGCAGTATCTCGTGTAAGTCATGGGTGACCATACATCGATTACATGTATTTTTCCGCCCAGGAAGGGATACTCTTTTATCACCCTCGCCAAAGCCTCCCCTGCAATCTCAGCCTTCTTCTTTTCATAATTTTCCCTGTCGTCATACAGGACCTGCCAATACTTGTAGTCCTCTTCCGTCTGAGAAAAGTTCGTCTGCAAAACCATCTTTCCTTCCGGTGCAAAATTCGGTTCATAATCATAGGACTGAACGCTCATGCAGTTCACGGTCCGGCTTCCCACCGTTATGTCATCACAAGAAAATACCCTTGTTCCCGTCAGTTCCGGAAATACGCCGTCTACCCCGTAAGCAATCTGAAATCCGCTGCTCACCGGATACTTGTCCCGTCGGTCATACATTTGCTTTAGCGCCTTCGGCATGTACTCTGCCGGCAATAATTGGCGGAAGGTATAATCCGTATCGCAGGCGGCAATGACATAGTCTGCTTCGACCGTCTCTCCGCTTTCCAGCACAATCCCCTCTGCTTTTTTCCCTCCAAGCAAAATGGATTTTACGCCGGTGCCGGTATGAAGCGTGCCGCCATATTCTTTATACTTTTCGGCAATGCGAAGGGACATGGCAAGGGAGCCGCCCTTTGGTATGTCGCCGTTTCCGCCGGTCACGGTTCCGTAGGATACCAAAAAGGCATACGCTTGATATCCGGCGGGCATATAGTCGATGATTGCGCGACGAATCAGCGGATGCTTAAAACGCATCGCCAATTCATTGATATCCATGTTGCCGTACTCTTTCATTACCTTACCCATGGATTTCATGGACATTCCCAGCTTCATAAAATCCACGAGATTCATTGCATCAAAGGGTTTCTCCACCGGCACCGTCATCGTTTCCGCCAGCGTCACGTATTCCATCATTTTGTTAATTTCCGCTTCATCCTCCGGCGACAACGCCAGCATCTCCTGCCGCGTTCTTTCTTTGTCCCGCCAAAACGTCAGCGTCTGTCCATTCAGCTTGGAAGAAAAAAACATCTCTTTTTCGTGGAGTTCCACGCCATCGCCCAGCGCACCGATTTCCTTCCAAAGCTCATGCAAAGCACTTCCCGGTCTGGTACCGGTTAACCAGTGGATGCAGTTGTCGATGAAATATCCCTCTCTCTTCCAGCCGGTACACTGTCCGCCCGGCAAGGTATGTTTTTCATAAATCGCTGTGGCAAATCCTGCCTTTTGCAGCAATACTCCTGCGGTCATTCCCGCAATTCCGCCGCCTATGATAACAACTTTTTTCATGCTTTTTCCTTCTTTCTATATATTTACTCTACGTTTTCTGCTTACGCTTTATCTTTTTCCTTGCTCTGTCTTTCTTCCTAGTTTTTTCGCCAACTGCATTTTGTTTGCGTTCACCTTGCTGTAAATGTTTTTATCGTTTTCTTATAATGTCAACAACCCAATCTGCTTCGGGAAGCGGTATATCCTGATTGGTTGCATACCGTTCCGCAATACCCTGAATACTGCACCAAAAAGCATTGGAAATTACCAAAGGCTCTCCTTCTTTAATGGTTCCTTCCTGCTGCCCCCATTCCACGATTGACACAAACTGCTCAATTACATTGACCCGCATCGCAATTTCCCGGATGTGCTCCGGCGTTGCTTCGCTTCGCTGCGCCTCCGCCATCAGTACGAAAAACTTCGCTACCATCGGTTGCTCTATCATATAGGCAAACAGCTCCTTGGTGAAATTCGTAAAAAAGTCAATGGCATGCTCGCATTTTTGTTCGCCCGGATACATCGTCCCTTCCAACCCCATGCGAATTAACTCCTCATACAGTTTCTCCTTTGATTCAAAATAATGAAACATTAGCCCCCTGCTCATATCGGCTTGCTTTGCAATGTCCGTGATTTTGGTGGCCGCATATCCTTTGCTGACAAATAACTCCAACGCCGTATATAAAATTTCCTGTCGTCTGCGCTCTTTTTGCTCTTTTCTGGTTTCCATGGGTTTGTCCTCGTTCTGGTGATATTTTGGCGATACGCTTCTTTTTGCGAATCCTGCCATTTCTTATTAAACTTTTGTTCATTGAACATTTGTTTAACAGTATCATAGAAAGGATATTTTGTCAATTATCCCGTGTTGTGATACCTCTTATTCTATTATCTCATACAATAAAAAACGGAGTGATTTGCACTCCGTTTTTACATTATCTCTATCCATCTTATACTATCCGGTCTTGCCGTATTTCCGTTCTGTACTTACTCCTTCATCCTCTCAACCGTTTCCTCCACAGAAATGCACTCCGCATATCTGCCCTTCCACATAAACTCGTTATAATACTTATAACTCTGCTCCCCAGACATAAAAGCATTATCGAATGTGGAATTTGCATGCTCCGGCACAAGTATTTTAAAACCGTGTTCAAAACCGCACTTAACCGTTGCGTCAATGCAGTAATCCGTCTGCAATCCCACAACGGCTACTGTATGGATATTCTTCTCCACCAAATATTCCAACAAGCCCGTCCCTCTAAACGAGCTGTTCACCGTCTTATCAAAAATCTTTTCCTCCGGCTGCGGGCAAAATCCTTCATAGATTTCAAACCCCGGTGTCCCCTTGGTAAGCTCCGCACCGGCTCCGTCATCGTGTCTTACGAAAATCACTTCAACATGATTCTCTCTGGCAGCTGCAATTAGTGTTTTAACAGCATCTTCAAACGCACTGAAATTGTATAAATCCGGCGTAGTTATTAATTTCTGTGTATCAACTACTAAAAGTACCATCTGTTCTACTTCTCCCTTACTTTCTCAAATTATTTTCCTTATCAAAAAAAGCTTTTTCCAGCATATCATACTCAGCATCCGAACAGACTTCTTTACATCGTTTTTGATATTCTTTAGAACGTTCCAACATACTAGTAATCTTTTCACAAGGAAATTCTGCACACTGATTGCATTTATTTACATTATGCTCCTTTGTGCATTCAACCAATTGATATGTACATTGCTTATGAGAAGAACATCCTTCACATTTGATTTCTTCATTGGATACAATGTAGTCTCGCCAGCCTACCCGATACCATAGTTCCGCCACATTTCGAAGTTCTTCCTCACTACGGGCATTGTATCTGGGACATTCTATACAATTATCTCCGCATAAGGTTATTTTTACTTCGCATTGTTCCAACACAACGAGATCAGACCGTTCATAACGATTATGTCCCTGCAGACTCTTTTTATATTTCCAACATGTAATAGCTTCTTCTAAGCTTCTCCCCTTATTATCTTCAAAGAAATCACGAATGTATGTATTATACTCAAACTGCTTATCGATCGTAGTTTTTCCTTTTTTCTTCTCCTCCAAAATCTGATAATATGCCTCAATAGCATCGCCATAAGTTTTTCCGGCATTACTCTTAAGCCATTTCTGAAACAAAACATTAAAAGAAAAGCCTTTACCTATTTTCTCTATAAAAAATGCTCTATGCTTTTCCGAACATACAATATTAGATTCAATTTCTGTATTCTCTGTAATCACTCCAATGTTCGTCGTGATTTTTCTTTTTGCGGAAGTCTCTAAAACTTTTCCCGTATCCAAAAAGCAAGCAATTCTCTCTGTAAGCTCTATTTTTCCACCCGAAACAGGTAAATTATTTTCTCTACAGAAGCTCACCAATTCTTCCTTCAAATAGTAAAAACTACGAAAGGTTTTCCCATCCAATTCTTTATTTAAAATAGGTCTTTCACTCATCTATGTTCCCTTCCATCTCAATTTCACATATTTGTTTTCCGATATTACTAAACCTTACATTACAAAAGATACTCCAATTCCGTTGGCAAATCATCCCAAAGTTCTGTTCTTGTCTTGTTGTTTTTAAACTTCTCCAAAACTTTACTGTCCGGGGCCGGATAAATCACAAATCCGTCTTCTTCACCTTTTTCATGCCGAATCGGAAATGCAAGTTGTTCGCGTTCTAATGAAAACTGTGCATTTACACCTTCTTTGTTTCCTCTTGCATCAAGGCGTATCCACATTTTATATTCTTT
>JAZSDK010000011.1:0-2900 GCA_045531155.1 Faecalimonas sp.
TACATTTTCCTTATCCTTTCAACCAAGAAACTCGAGTTTTCCGACCGCTACAAATGGGGATTTGTCTATACATATACTCCATTAAGACAGCTTATCCAATTCCATCAACAGAGCAGTTTTCAGTGACTTCAGTTCATCTGCATTCGGACGATATTTGTCCGCATACATCTCCTCCTTGTCTACTTTCCAAACTGGCCCTTTCACAGGTGTATCACCCTCTCTTCTTGGGAAGAAATGCCAATGCATATGTACTGCATTGCCAACGCCCAGCAATTCGTAATTAAGCTTATCGGGCTTGAACGCTTTATATACTGCCTCACCAACAAGCGACATTTCTTCAAGAAATTTCTTTCGAAACTCCGGTTCCAATAAATGGATTTCCGGCTGACATTCTTTACAAATAAAGACTGTATAACCTCTAAATCTCTGAAAATCGCCAATTACCACATATCCGGTTTCCAGTTCTTTTACAAAGTATGGATTTTCTCCTCGTTTGGTCTTTTCAATTCTTTGACATACCATGCAATTCTCATTCATCGTTTTTCTAATCTCCATAAGCACCTCTTTGTACTTCACAATCCAGAATACAAATCTTCCTCTCTGTGTTGCTGAAGTCTTACGCTTTTCTTGCTACTACGATAGGTTGATAAAACCCTGTTTCTTCAGGGAACTTCCATTCAACCTTACTACATCCATAAGCTAGCAGTAAATCTGTCATTTCTTTCCTGCGAGTGGCTCTGTATTCACATTCAAATTTACTTACTTGCAAGGATTCTTCATCATCAACGATATACTGAATAAGTTTATAGTTATCGCCATTCCACTCCCATGTTTGAAAAGATACTCTCTGCCCGTTCTCTGTTTTATGTATATACGGCGGAGAATATGGCGGTTTTTCCATCAGCAAACTATCATAATCTCTAATACTTGCAACAAATATACCATTTTGCTTAATCTGATTCACAATGCTTTTAATTGCTGATTCCAAATCATTACTTGTCAGCATATGTGGCAGTGCATTATCCATAGCCATAACAATGTCAAACTTTTCTGTAAATGTATCTGATAATGCACAGAAATTAGCCTGCTTAAAGCAAATTTCTACATTATTCACTTTTGCTCTTTTTTCTGCTTCTATAAGTTCTCCTGCACTTAAATCAGAAGCCGTCACATTATATCCAAGTGAAGCAATACCGATAGCCTGCGTTCCGATTCCGCAAGCACAATCAAGGATTTTGGCTGTATCATCAAATCCATTATTATGAAATATACGATTTAGGATTTCTGCCTGTTCCTTTGTTGTGGCTTGCCAATCAAGAAATAATTTATCATATTGAGTTGCCAAATTATCATAAAAAGTTTGTATTATGCTCATATCATTCACTCCGCAAAATTGGGGAAATTTAATATGGATTTCTCCATCATTTCTTTCGTCTGTCCATACGCAGGACATTCACCATATTTAATATAATCACTATAAAACGCAGAATTATATATATCTATTAGCAATTCTGCATCTGTAATATCCGCTGTTCTATATTCTATCTTCAGAAATAACACCTCCACCAAATTCAAGATTTCTTAATATTTTTCCAAATATACAAATTGCAGTTCTTCAGATACTGCTTCCTCTTTAAAAATTTTATATCCCAATCTTTCATATAATCTTATGTTGCTAATACTTTTGGTACTGGTAAACAACTCATACCTGCAATTCGGAAATTCATTCTCTATTGCCAATAAAAGTTGCGTACCGATTCCCCTCCTTTGCATTTTAGGATGCACCATCAATTTGCCGATATAAACAGTGCCGTTCTCTTCATACGACCTGACAGAACCAATAATATCTCCGCTGTCATCCACTACTTTTAAAACAGTACCCTGTACAAATTCTTCGACCACTTCCTCTATCGTTTGCTTTAAAGGCGGAATATCCATATCTCCAAAGAGTTTAGCTTCGCTTTGATAAGCCAAATATTGCAATTCAAGTATTTCCTTTAAATCTTCTTTCTGTGCCTTCTCTATCAAAATCATTTTCCTCCTAACAAACGAATTTCTTGCATCAACATCATACACCCTCCATAAACTTCAAGTCTTCTGTTGCTTTCATTCTCTCCGCAAGACTGAAATTTGATGATGTCCTGCTATCCTGCAAGTAAACCTAAAACAAGAAATACTCCCATCGCTAAAATAATCGGAATTATCATCATACAAATACCTACCGCAATAAAGTTATCTGTCTTCTCGCCCTTTAGTTTGTAAATGATAGAGACTATAATTGTCACAAATCCAGGGATAATAGCCGTATAAGGTATTGTAAATGACATTGCCAATTCCCTTGCATTCCAGTCAATACTTTGCAACATTTCAACAAGTGCACATAAGAATGTAGTTACCACTAAAATCATCAGAATTCTGTTCTGTTTCTTTTGTACTTCCTTCTCAGCCATGTCTAAAACATCCACAACTACAGATTTATCAATTGCTACATTTTCGGTTTCTCTTTCTGATTTCATAAGTTCTATTATGGATA
Organism: Faecalimonas sp.; assembly: GCA_045531155.1. Taxonomy (GTDB): domain Bacteria; phylum Bacillota; class Clostridia; order Lachnospirales; family Lachnospiraceae; genus Faecalimonas. The sequence continues at coordinate 2,534 of JAZSDK010000011.1, forward strand.
CATTCAAAGCATCGGCTAAATACTCTATGGTGTTTATGTCAGGAAATCCCAAACCTCTTTCCCATTTGCTAACAGCTTTGTCAGTTACTTGAATTTTTGCAGCCAAATCTTTTTGTGTCATTTTAAGTTCCTTTCTTCTTTCAGCTACAAAGCAACCAAATTTATTTGCATCCATTTTCATCACCTCCAATTGCAATCCTATATGCACCAAATCGCAAAATCAACCGACGCATCGTTTATCTACGAAAAACTTGTTATTTCATGCACTCTACGCATCGTTTACTATCCTTTTAGTTCAACAAATTGGAATCTTTATCATGTAAAATATCCTCTGTCTTTGTATCTATAATCTCATGCAAAAATTCAA
>JAZSDK010000020.1:0-11645 GCA_045531155.1 Faecalimonas sp.
TGACACCACCTCATGACATTTTGACACAGCGTATTGGAGACTATCTACCACAGGACGAAGTGCTCCGTGACATGATGAAGAAAAGCTATGACATTCTGGTCAATCACCCAATCAATCTGAAGCGAAAAGAGATGGGACTTAATCCTGCTAACTCCGCATGGTTCTGGGGAGCGGGTACTAGACCGGCACTACAGTCGTTTGCAGAGAAGACCGGTAAGCGTGGTGCCATGATTTCTGCAGTAGATTTGCTCAAAGGAATTGCTGTGGGAAGTGACATGGATAATCTTATTGTGGAAGGTGCCAATGGTGGTTTACATACTAACTACACAGGAAAAATGCAGGCGGCAGCAAATGCGCTTTTAAAAGAGAATTATGATTTTGTTTATATCCATGTGGAAGCACCGGATGAAATGGGACATCAGGGGCTTGTGAAGGAAAAAGTACAGGCGATTGAAAATATTGATAAGTTTATTGTCGAGCCACTCATCGAGCAGATGAATGCTTCCGGGGAAGAGTACCGCATCTTAATTTTGCCGGACCATCCGACACCAATACGGATTCGTACACATTCCAATGGGCCAATCCCATATTTGCTATACGACAGCACCAAGCAATTGGGAAGCAACGCAGCTTATAATGAAACTGCGGGAAACATAAGTGGAATTGTGAGAAAAGATGGATACCAATTGATAGATGTACTGTTAAGTGGTAAGTAGATTTAAACGGCAAATGGTTATGAAAGTGAACAATTAGGAGAAAACGATGTTAATTGTAAAGAAATTTGGCGGCAGCTCAGTTGCAAACAAAGAACGCATTTTCAATGTTGCGAGACGCTGCGTAGAAGATTATAAAAAAGGACATGACGTTGTGGTTGTATTGTCAGCAATGGGCGATACAACAGATGAACTCTTGACAATGGCAAGGGATATCAATCCGAATGCCTCCAAGAGAGAATTGGATATGCTTCTGACAACAGGAGAGCAGGTCTCTGTATCTCTTATGGCAATGGCAATGCAGGCAATGGACGTTTCTGCAGTTTCGTTGAATGCATTTCAAGTGAGCATGAATTGCACCTCCCGTTATGGTAATGCCAGATTTAAACGCATTGATTCGGAACGCATTATGAATGAACTGGATGCCAGAAAACTTGTCATAGTAACTGGTTTCCAAGGGGTTAATAAACATGGGGACTACGCGACCTTAGGACGCGGTGGTTCTGATACTACAGCTGTTGCTTTGGCAGCAGCGCTTCATGCGGACAAATGTGAGATTTACACGGATGTAGACGGTGTGTTCACAGCAGATCCACGTGTGGTGCCAGGAGCAAGAAAACTGGACGAGATTACATATGACGAAATGTTGGAGCTTGCTACATCAGGCGCAAAAGTACTTCACAATCGTTCGGTAGAAATGGCAAAGAAATATGGCGTAGAGTTAGTGGTTCGTTCTAGTTTGAATGAGACTGAAGGAACGGTTGTCAAGGAGGTAGTAAAGATGGAAAAAATGTTAATTACCGGTGTAGCATCGGATAAGAATACAGCAAGAATATCAGTACTTGGAGTAGACGATAAGCCGGGGGTGGCGTTTAAGGTATTCCATAGATTGGCCAAGAATAACATTAATATCGATATTATTTTACAATCTGTAGGACGTGACGGTTCGAAAGATATTTCCTTTACCGTTGCACAGGATGATTTGGAAGATGCATTAAAGGTATTGGAAGAAAATAAAGAGGCACTTACCATTAAGGAAATTAAGCATAATGCAAATGTAGCGAAGGTTGCAATTGTAGGTGCAGGTATGATGAGCAATCCAGGTGTGGCTTCACAGATGTTTGAAGCGTTATTCAACGCGGGTATTAATATTAACATGATTTCTACTTCTGAGATTCGTATTACGGTTCTAATTGATGAAAAGGATGTAGACCGTGCAACAAGAGCAATTCATGAGAAGTTTGCACTCGGAGAAGTGTAGAATCATGGAGAACTATAAAATCCGTGAAATTGAAAAAAAGGACAACGCAGGTGTAGAAAGTCTGATTCGGACCTGTCTAATTGAGTTCGGCGGAGACAGAGAGGGCACTGCATGGTGCGATCCGGATTTGGGAAGATTTTCCGAAATCTATAATAAGCCTGGACATAAGTATTGGGTTGCTGAAGATGCACAAGGACAGATTGTAGGCGGCGCAGGAATTGGAGGACTCACTCCAGAGGTGTGCGAACTTCAGAAAATGTATTGTCTACAAGAGGCAAGAGGTACGGGCATTGCACATGAGTTAATGAAGTTGTGCTTGGAGTATGCCAAACAGTATTACAAGAAATGCTATCTGGAAACTTTTAGTAATATGATTGCAGCTAACAAATTTTATGGAAAGTATGAGTTTCAAAAGTTAGATAAACCGTTCTTGGAAACGGTGCACTTCGGTTGTGATGTGTGGTATATAAAAGATTTATAAGAAAGACAAGCTTAGCTTGGTGACGATATCGTTTGCTTTGTAATGAATGTCCGGTAGCGAAATAGGAAACGAGGTATCGGTGATGGAAAAGAAATTTGACATTTTAACACTGGGTGAACTTTTAATTGATTTTACCCATAATGGTGTCAGCAGTCAGGGAAATGGACTTTTCGAGGCTAACCCAGGCGGAGCAGTTTGCAACGTGCTTGCAATGATGAATAAATTGGGACATAGTGCGGCTTATATGGGTAAAGTAGGAGATGACATCTTTGGACATCTTTTGAAGAAGACACTGGAAGAAGTTTCTATTAATACAGAGTGTATGCTGATGGATAAGGATGCTCGCACAACCCTTGCATTTGTTGCAAATGATGAAACAGGAGACAGAAACTTTTCATTTTATCGTAATCCGGGAGCAGATATGATGTTTACTGCAGATGAGGTAAATGAACATGCCATTGCTGCTTCGCGTATGTTCCATTTCGGAACACTCTCTATGACACATGAGGGCGTCAGAGAGGCAACCAAGAAGGCGCTTGATATCGCAAAGAAGAATGGGGTACTGATTTCCTTTGACCCGAATCTTCGAGAATCCTTGTGGGACTCTTTGGATACTGCAAAGGAGCAGTTTGATTATGGCATGCAGTATTGTGATGTGTTGAAGATATCAGACAATGAGATACAATGGTTTACTGGAATAGAAGATTATGAAGAAGGTGTAAGATATCTTCAGGATACCTATCACATCCCACTCATTTTCTTATCACTGGGAAGAGACGGAAGCCGTGCATATTATAAGGATATGAAGGTGGAGGTTCCTGCATTTGTTCAGGAGAATACCATTGAAACAACGGGAGCAGGAGATACGTTTTTCGGAAGCGCGTTGCATTTTGTTCTTGAAAAAGGATTGGAGAATCTGAGCGAGGATGATTTGACGGAGATGCTGACATTTGCAAATGCAGCAGCATCTATTATCACAACAAGAAAGGGTGCGCTGAAGGTGATGCCATCTAAGGCAGAAGTTGAGAATTTAATAAGAAAGTAAAAGAGGCTGTCGCACTCTCGAATATATTTCGGGAATGCGACAGTTTTTTCTTCAGATTATCTTGAATGATTCTTTTAGTGAAAATTTGTAATAAAATGTTGATTTTTGTAATAAGTTGCACTATACTATCTGAAAATATCAAAAATAAAACAATTATTAATAGAAAAGATAATGAAAGTAGGGGAATAGAATCAATGCTTACACAAAGAGAAATTTCGGAAAGTTTGGTTATTGAAAAATTAATATCATGTGGATATCCTAAAGAAAGCATAATAACTGAGTATCCTATAAGTAGAACTTGCAGAGCAGACATAGTTGTGGTAGATGTTGAAACGCACATACCAGTTATGTTTATTGAGGTTAAGGCATCACATCATATGGATGGTACAATTGAAAATATAATGTATGAACAATTGAAAAGGTATTATAGCGAATTTAATACTCCTTTAAAGGCAATTGGGGCATTTTATGATATGAGTGAGGGGAAATTTAGATTTGTAGATTTTACTGATATTATAAAAGAGCAAAACTATGGGCAAAAAGTTGATAATTATTCATTCCCGACTTATAAAGAGTTAATAAATGGTGCCAAACAAAAGATAATAAAACAAAAAGAAATCAAGCAAGAAAACAATATAAATATATTAAAAAGATTGTGTTGGTGTATATTACCTCCAATTGGTGTTTTAATATTGATATTAGATGCTTTTGGAATTTATACTCTTTCTAGTCATAGACTAATTGTTATAGGAATAGGAATGGCCTTACCTTTGATTCCTTGCTTTAAGGAGATAAATGTGGGAGAAATTTCTTTAAAAAGAGAAATAGAAAAACAGGGTGAGGAAGAGTCGAAGTAGCATCAATATAAGAATGAGAAGCTGTCGCACTCTCGAATATATTTCGGGAATGCGACAGTTTTGTTGTTTGTATAACTATTTGTTACCACATCCACAGTCAGCAGACTTGTCAAACTCAGGGTTAAATGCATAGAAGTTTTTGCTGTCCAGATTGTCTTGAACGATTCGGAGACTTTCGCCAAATCTTTGATAGTGTACAACTTCGCGGGCACGAAGGAAACGAATTGGGTCAGCAATTTCAGGGTCTTTTATGAGACGAAGAATATTGTCATAGGTGGTGCGGGCTTTTTGTTCCGCAGCCATATCTTCGTGAAGGTCTGTAATTGGGTCACCTTTGGATTGGAAATAAGTTGCTGTCCAAGGTGTTCCACCAGCTGACTGTGGCCATAATGCCAAGGTGTGGTCCACATAGTATTTGTCAAATCCGGCCTTTTGGATTTCTTCGATCGACAAGTCCTTTGTCAATTGATAAATGATAGAACTTACAATTTCCATATGCGCTAATTCTTCCGTTCCGATGTCTGTCAAGATACCGGTCACTTCTTTATAAGGCATGGTGTAACGTTGAGATAAATATCTCATGGAAGCTGCCAATTCTCCGTCAGGTCCCCCAAACTGACTCATAATCACTTGCGCCAATTTTGCATTTGTCTGTGTGATTTTTACAGGGTATTGCAAACGTTTTTCATAAATCCACATAAACTAACATCCTCCTTCCTGCCATGGCCATGGCTCATTAATCCAATTCCATCTGTCACTACAAGACTCTACAGTGGTATCAACAGTAAGTGGTCCGTAATATTTTGCATATTCATCCATAGCATGGTTGCGAAGCTTGCTATATTCATGGAAATATGCAAGTGCTTCCTGGTTGTCTGGATGTGTATCGAGGAACAGTTTGGCATCATCTACTGCGAAACTGACAACATTTATCCATTGTAACAACTCTTTTCTACATGGCTTATTTGTCATCGTTTCATTCCTCCTTTTCCTAAAAATGGGAGGTTTAGTTCTTGAAAAATGGTTCCGCAATGGAAGCCTTTTTCAGTATCGTAAAGGTCACGCCAGGTTTGCCATGGTACATATGCCATTGCCAGCGGCTTGTTTCCATACGCGTCTCGTTTGGCTATGCAAGTATCGTCTGTGCGAGGTGCATTCATGTAACAATCCTCTGTGCGAGGTTTACTCATGCAAGAAGGTTGTGAATGACGATAGCTGTTGTAAGGCATAGCGTTGCTTCTATAATTTTGCATACAGATTCTTCCTTTCTTAAAATATTTCTAATTTAATGTATGATTTTTCTAGAAAACTGTTCCTTACTGGTTGTTTTTCATATAATTTATCGGTATAATTGGGAGTATGAGTATAGGGAAATTCATTTGATAGGGGAGAAAAAAGTGGCAAAGAAGAGACGATATTTTGATTATAGTTTGCTTACCATTGTTATATTTTTAGTATGCTTTGGTTTGGTAATGCTTTATAGTACAAGCTCCTATAGTGCGCAAATTGATTTCAAGGGTAATAGTATGTATTACGTGATCAGGCAGGGAATTTTCAGCGTTGTCGGTTTTGCGCTAATGCTATGGTTGTCTAAATGGGATTATCATATTTTTTCCAAATTAGCATGGCTGGCATATTGGGGTTCTTTTGGGTTGATGGCTTTAGTGAGATTTACTCCCCTTGGAGTGGAACTTAATCATGCAAGGCGATGGCTTCGAATGCCATTTGGTTTTACGATTCAACCATCTGAGTTAGCCAAGATTGCCGTGGTTGTATTGATTCCATTTTTGATATGTAAGGTTGGAAAACAGTTTAGAAATATAAAGGTTATGGGCAAAATATTTTTATGGGGGGCTGCTATTGCCGGAGGAGTTTATATTTTAACAGATAACCTGAGTACAGCCATTATCGTATTAGGAATCGTATGTGTAATGATTTTTGTGGCCCATAAAAAAACTGGAATCTGGCTTGCTTTGGCAGGTGGTGGTTTGAGTTTAATTGGTGTTTTTGTATACATACTTGATTCGGTGATGGATACCAGTGAAAGTTTCCGTTTACGAAGAATTTTGGTGTGGCTACATCCGGAGGAATATCTGGCAGATGGCGGTTTCCAGGTAATGCAGGGACTGTATGCCATCGGTTCCGGTGGGTTCTTCGGAAAGGGCTTGGGAAACAGTGCACAGAAGATGGTGATTCCGGAGGCCCAGAACGATATGATATTAGCGGTAATCTGTGAAGAACTTGGTGTGTTCGGAGCAATTGTTCTTTTGACCATGTTTGGCATTTTATTGTATCGTTTAATGTTTATCGCGCAGAATGCGCCGGATATGTACGGTTCACTTATGGTGACCGGAATCTTTGCACATATTGCACTGCAGGTAGTTTTAAATGTAGCGGTTGTACTTAATGTGATTCCGACAACCGGTATTACGTTACCGTTTATCAGTTATGGGGGAACGTCAATGGTATTCTTATTAGCAGAAATGGGAATTGCACTTAGCGTGTCGAACAGAATAGAGTTTGACGAATAACAAGAAAGGTGATATAATCACTTTATTATAGGTATTGGAGGACTAGTTCGAAATGAGTCAGGCAAAAGTTGAGAAATATAAAGAACAGAAAGCAAATCGTAAACAGACGATGAAAAAAGAAAAACTTCAGAAAATCGTGAGAAATAGTATCGCAGCAGTTGTAGTTGTAGCAGCTCTTGGTTGGGTTGGTTATTCAGGAGTTACATCTATTATTGACAGCATTCCACGTGAGGAAGTTAAGGTTGATTACACAGCAATCAGTGGTTATGAATCAGCGCTTAATGGAACAGAGACGGCAGAATAAGAGAATTTGAAGAATTACGGTGTATTGGCATGAAAGTGCTAAGTACACCGTATTTTTTGTGTCAAATTCATTAAAATATATAGTTGTTACGGTGCGGTTTTGTATTATTGGGGACTACACCGTAAAAATGTAGCATTTTATGCAAAAATCCGATTTATTTACGGTGTAAATAAGCAAGACGAAAAATGCCACCGTAAATAATCGGATTTTTCTTTGAAAAAATTAAAAAACCTCTTGCAATACACTAAAAAGTGGTATAGAATGAATTCAAGTGGTGAAAAGTGGTGAATAGTGGTAGAAAATGGGGCGAAAGTGGCAGGCCCATTTCGAAAAGAGGTGAGTTCATTGTTAACAGGAGAATTTAATCATAGTATCGATCCAAAGGGGAGATTAATTATTCCTTCTAAATTTCGTGATATTCTTGGGGAAGAATTTGTAATCACGAAAGGCCTCGATGGATGTTTATTTCTATATCCGAACAATGAATGGATAATCTTTGAAGAAAAGCTAAGAACCTTACCGCTGACTAATAAAAACGCCAGAACATTTACACGTTTCTTTTTGGGAAGTGCAGTGGATGGCGGCCTTGATAAACAAGGTAGAGTTTTAATTTCTTCAGCCCTTAGAGAATTTGCCGGACTCGAAAAAGAAGTCGTTCTAGTAGGGGTGCTAGACCGAGTGGAAATTTGGGACAAGGCGAAATGGGATGATAATAATGCTGTTGTGGAAGACAACATGGATGATATCGCAAGTCAGATGGAAGAATTAGGACTAGGAATATAATTCTTTCGCTACATGGAGGTATTTATGGTATTTAAGCATACATCAGTGTTATTAGAAGAAACCGTAGATGGTCTGAACATCAAGCCAGACGGCATCTACGTAGATGGAACGCTTGGTGGAGGCGGACATGCATATGAAGTATGTACGCGATTAGGCAACAAGGGGAGATTTATAGGCATAGACCAGGATGAAGCAGCGATCGAGGCTGCAGGCATCCGCTTACGTGACTTCGGGGAGAGAGTTACAATAGTCCGAAGCAACTATTGTGATATGAAGTCGCAGCTTCAAAAATTAGGCATTGACAAAGTAGATGGGATCGTGCTCGACCTGGGCGTATCGTCTTATCAGTTAGATACGGCAGAGCGAGGATTCTCCTATCGGGTAGATGCACCTTTGGATATGAGAATGGATAGACGTCAGGAAATGACAGCCAAGGACATCGTCAATGACTATAGTGAGATGGATCTTTTTCGTATCATTCGTGACTATGGGGAAGATAAGTTCGCGAAAAATATTGCAAAGCACATTGTGATGGAGCGCGAAAAAGGTCCAATCGAAACTACGGGACAATTAATAGAGATTATAAAACGTGCCATACCAATGAAGTTTCAAAAGACAGCAGGGCATCCTGCAAAGAGAACCTTCCAGGCAATTCGAATTGAACTGAATAGGGAGTTGGAAGTACTTAAGAATACCTTGGATGACATGATTGATTTGTTAAATAAAGACGGAAGGATTTGTATTATTACCTTCCATTCATTGGAAGATAGAATTGTAAAGAGTATCTTCAAGAAAAATGAAGATCCGTGTACTTGCCCAAGTCATTTTCCGGTATGTGTCTGTGGAAATGAATCGAAGGGGAAGGTAGTTACAAGAAAACCGATACTTCCAAGTGAGGAGGAACTGGAAGCAAACAGTCGGTCAAAAAGCGCAAAGCTTCGTATATTTGAGCGAAGTTAAAGATAGGGGAGTGAAAAGTATGGCGGCATATGTATATGGTAATACAGTACGTAAGGACAATCTAGCAGTACAAAGTCCGGCTAAGCAAAAAGAAGTTAGCCAACGTGTTCGTGCGAATCGAAGCAAAGCGATGCATATGAGCAAGGGCTATGTGGCCTTTCTGGCAATTGCGGCAATTGCGGTATTATTTGCATGTATGCAATATTTACAATTGCAATCTGAAATAACCAGTCGCTCAAACCATATAACAGCATTGCAACAGGAACTTGCAGATGCAAAAGAAGCTAATACTACAAGATATAATGTAATCATGAACTCTATGAATTTAGAAGAGATTCGAGAGATTGCAATTCAGGATTTTGGAATGGTGTATGCTGAGGCAGACCAGATTATCAAGTATCAGCGTCCGGATGGAAGCGCTGTAACTCAGTTTGCAGGAATACCGGAAAGTGGTATAATTGCTAGTTCAGATGAAGTGAAATAAAAATAAAGGGTGACATAAATGGCAGAGAGAAAACGAAAAAAACCGTCAGGTATACGGCAAAAGTTTCTCAAGAGAATGAAGAAAAAGCTAGTATTGTTGTTTGGAGCAATCATACTAGCTTTTATTGGCTTAATCGCGAGAGTAACATATATTAATGCAACAAATGGTGAGAAATATACCAAGATTGTTTTAGATCAACAGGAATATAACAGCAGACTGATTCCTTTTAAACGAGGAGATATTTTGGACCGAAATGGTACAGTCGTTGCAACCAGCGAGCGTGTTTATAACGTCATTTTAGACGCATATGTCATGCTTTCTAAGGATGACAAGACAGACCGTGAAACCATTGTACAAGTGAAAGAGGCTGTGGAACAATGCTTTGATATTGATGCTCAAATCATTGATGAGGTGATAGAAGAACGACCAAACAGTCGCTATGTGATTCTTGCAAAGAAGGTGACCTATGCACAGGCACAGAACTTTGAAGCGTTGAAAAAAGAAACATATACAGATGAAAATGGCAAGGAACACAAAAAGTATCCAAATGTTTCATGTATTTGGCTGGAGGAGGACTATATCCGTACTTATCCATACAAAACCTTGGCTTCTGATTTAATTGGATTTACTGTATCAGGGAATGTTGGAAATGCGGGAATTGAAGCATCTTACAACAGTATTTTGAATGGTACGGACGGAAGAGAGTATGGTTACCAGGATACGGATTCTTCATTGGAAAGAACTGTAAAAAATGCAATCAATGGACAAACCGTTGTCTCTACAATTGATATAACATTGCAAAGTATTGTTGAAAAACATATCCTTGCATTTAACGAGGAACATAAAAACGAAGCAAGAAGCGGAGAAGGAAGTACTAATACAGCAGTCATTATTATGAATCCGAATACGGGTGAAATATTGGCAGAAGCTTCTTATCCGAACTTTGATTTGAACAATCCAAGAGATTTGACAAAGTATTATTCCGAAAGCTCCATTGAAGAAATGACGGATGAACAAAGGCTGACGGCAATGCAGAAAATATGGAAGAATTTCTGCGTCAGTGATACGTTTGAACCAGGTTCTACCATCAAACCATTTACCATGGCATCAGCCCTTGAAAATGGAACACTGGCAGGAAACGAATGGTATACCTGTCCGGGATACAAAGTGGTTTCGGGAACTCGGATTAAATGTAACAATCGAAACGGACACGGGGCACAATCCTTGAGTGACGGCATTGCAAATTCTTGTAACTGCGTTTTGATGGACGTAGCGGCAGCACTTGGTGATAAAGAGTTTTGCAGATATCAGACCGTGTTTGGCTTTGGTGAGAAAACAGGTATCGACCTCCCGGGTGAGGCAGATACATCAGGACTGTTATACAAGCCGGAGAATATGGGTCCGGTGGAACTGGCCACCAACTCCTTTGGACAAGGCTTTAATGTTACCATGACACAAATGGTTGCAGGTTTTTCTTCGTTGATTAATGGCGGTAATTATTACAAACCTCACGTGGTAAGACAAATCCGCGATGAGAACGGAAACGTGGTTCAGAATATGAATCCGGTCTTATTGAAGAAAACAGTTTCTGAGGAAACCAGCGATTTATTAAAGACTTATATGAAACAGACCATGACAGATGGAACAGGACGAAATGCAAAGGTAGAGGGCTACAGCATGGGCGGCAAAACCGGTACAGCGGAAAAACTACCTCGTGGTAATGGAAATTATGTTTTGTCCTTCATGGGATTTGCACCGGCTGAAAACCCAGAGGTTCTAGTCTATGTAGTGATTGATGAGCCGAATGCGGAGATTCAGGCAAACAGCAGACTTGTTACCACGTTAGCAAGAAATATTATGGAAGAGGCATTTCCATACTTAAATATTACAAAAGAATAAGCGGATTATTCATAACCTCACAAAAGTGTTCATAAAAATTAACAACACTTTGTGAGGTTGTTTTTATGAAAAATAAGACATATATCCGTAGAAAAGAATTGATTGTGTTTGTATGTGCCAGTCTTATGCTGATTGGGCTGGTAGGACGATTGGCCTATCTCATGATTTTTGAGGCTGAGTATTATCAGGAGAAGGCTGAGAACTTACACGAAAGAGAGAGGCAAATCAAGGCAGCCCGCGGGGAAATCATAGATGCCAACGGGGTTGTTTTGGCAACCAACAAAACTGTTTGTACGATTTCGGTTATTCATAGTCAGTTGACAAATG
>JAZSDK010000138.1:0-2415 GCA_045531155.1 Faecalimonas sp.
TTGTTCAACGTAACAGCCGATTATCTACTAAATGATGATTATACAAGTGACAATGATATTCCTTGTTTAAAGGAAGCGAGTGAAGCATTGGATGAAAAAAAGAAGGATTATGGAAAATTGTCACTTATTGCTTCGATTGCATTTCTACTAGGTGCAATTGCTTGGCTATTTCAAGCAATAAACACTCTGGAGATTGTATATGTTGTTTTGGTTGTTTTTAATGCAATTCTTTCGGGAGTAAATGTGTTTCTTTATGAAAAAAACAGAAAGAAAGATACGTAACTTCTTTTCGTAAAGCACGCGAAAATTTGAAGTTTCTTCTCTGTTAATAAGGAGATTTTAAAATGCAGATTGCATATTGGCAATCTGCATTTTGTATTTGACAGAAAAGGTATATAGAATTATACTAGAACAAGCGATATAGAACAAATGATTTAGGAAGGGGGATTAAATGCCACCTAGAGCGAAATTCACCAAAAATGAAATTGTAGAAGCAGCGATGCAGATTGTTCGTGAACAAGGATTGGAAGCCGTCACCTCTCGAGAACTAGGGAAGCGGCTTGGAAGTTCTGCATGCCCTATTTTTACTGTATTTTCAAATATGGAAGAGGTAAAAAGTGAAATAATTAGAGAAGCCAAAGAAATATATAAGGGATATGTTATGGAAGGTCTAAAGCAAGATGTTGCATTTAGAGGTGTTGGTTTTGCATACATTCAATTTGCCATAAGAGAGCCAAAATTATTTCATTTGTTATTTATGAGTGAACAGTCAGAACCAACTGATATAGAGCATACGCTTATGTTAATTGATGCGAATTATGAGGAGATATTAAATTCGGTGAAAGAACCTTATGGATTGCAGGAGGAAGATGCAAAACGCTTATATCAGCATCTTTGGGTATATACGCATGGAATTGCTTCTATGTGTGCAACCAAGGTTGCCATTTTTACAAATGAAGAAATTGTATCAATGATGACAGATATATTTATAAGCTTATTGAAAGAAATAAAGATGCGAAGGAGTGAGCTTTTATGAAAAAAATAGCAATGTTTACAATGGGTACTAGAGGCGATGTGCAACCATACATTTATTTAGCACAGGAATTAAATAAAAATGGATATGATACATTGCTGGGTTCACATCCTTGTTGGAAACGACTGATTGAATCCAGTAATGTAAAATTTGTACCGGTTGGTCCGGATATTGACATTGAAAAAGAGGCGGCAATTATTCGAGGAAAAAATAAAAATCCGATGCTTAGTATGCTCAAGACAATGAATTTTGTTTTTGATATGATTATTGAATCTACAGGAGATGTCTTTGAAGCTTGTAAAGGGATGGATTTGATTGTAGTATCACACGCTCAAATGGGAGCAACGGAAGCGGAAGTTTTGGGGATACCAACAGTTAATGTTACGATACAGCCTGAGATGATTCCGGAAAAACTAAAAAAGAAAACCTTTATCAATAAAGTAATTGGCGGTCTAATAGCCGGTCAGATTGCAAAACCATACAACAAGATTCGCAAGAAATATAATTTAAGCCCTGCGAAAGATATTGGAGATATTATGTCTTCCAATTATGATTTGATTCCCATTAGCCAATATGCCAAAGAAAGAAATCCTTATTGGGAGCCTCATCATGTGTTTACTGGCTTTTGGTATCAGGAGGAAAAGGATTATCAGCCGGATGAAGCTCTTGAGAACTTCTTGAAGAACGGAGACAAACCGATTCTTTTGGCTTTGGGTGCTATGTCCTTTGAAGATAAGGCAGAAGTACATAAACTGGATATGTTTGTGAAAGCATTTGAAAAGACGGGATATAGAGCGATTATTCAAGGCTTCCAAAAATCTTTACAAGAATATAAATTGCCGGATTCTATGCTTGCAGTTGGCTCTGTTCCTCACAGCTATCTTTTCGATAAATGCAAAATGGTAATTCATCATTGTGGGTTTGGAACATCAGCAGCAACTTTGATTTACGGCATTCCATCTATTCCTGTTCCTCATGTTTTAGACCAAAAAGGACAATCGGATATGCTTATAAAACTAGGTGTGGCAAGTGACGAGATAGATGGACATAATGTAACAGAAATCAAAATTATTTCATGTATTGAAGATATGGAAATGCATTATGAAGAAAGGTATCATAAGGTAAAAGAAATATCAGAAAAAATTAGAAACGAAAAAGGGTTAGAAGTAGCAGTACGTTATATTTCTGAAATTATATAAGAGAAGAAACTTTCAGCTTAGTGAAGAGTTGAAAGCATGCAAGAATCTTGCTAATGTAAGTCAAGTACTTTTTAAAAGTTTTTAAAATAAATTTTGTTTCTAAAAAAGGGTAACTTTAATAAACCTACCTATTGTAGATTTTTGAAAAATATATAATAATGTAATCAGATTTACTGTTCGAGT
>JAZSDK010000142.1:0-3391 GCA_045531155.1 Faecalimonas sp.
TTGTTCAACGTAACAGCCGATTATCTACTAAATGATGATTATACAAGTGACAATGATATTCCTTGTTTAAAGGAAGCGAGTGAAGCATTGGATGAAAAAAAGAAGGATTATGGAAAATTGTCACTTATTGCTTCGATTGCACTTCTACTAGGTGCAATTTGTTGGCTATTTCAAGCAATAAACACTCTGGAGATTGTATATGTTGTTTTGGCTGTTTTTAATGCAATTCTTTCGGGAGTAAATGTGTTTCTTTATGAAAAAAACAGAAAGAAAGATACGTAACTTCTTTTTGTAAAGCACGCGAAAATTTGAATTTGAGCATGAGCCATGCACAGGAAAGACGGAAGGCATGCGTGGGAGCTTGCTCACAAGAGCATGCATTACGGCTTGACTGTATACGGCGACGCCGTACATGAGGAAGAAGCCCAAAGGGCGGATTCCGAATGAAGCATGGCGGGGAAAAAATGAATTTTGAATTTGCTGGAGGTTGAAAAAATGTTGCTTATAGGTGTAAAAGATGAAAATGCATGGTTGATTTCGAGATGGAATTTGGCATATTCCGTAGGATGGGAAAGTATTTGTAAAGCTGTAAAATCTGTTTATGATTATTACAAGGGAATGGAAATATTGGTAGACGACAAAGCAGTGGAGGTAGTCAATAAAGAAGATGTTTTAAATCTTGATGAAGCAAGAACGATGACAATAAGAGGTATGTCGACTATTATTGGTATTCCAATTATGATAACTTTTTATAACCAAACTAATATAGTTGATGTAAATGTGGCAAAAGTAACTGATGAGTTTAAAAGTGCAGATTATGAGAAATATAATAAATCCCTTTGCCAATATATGAGCAGTTTAGAAATTGCAATGTACCGATGATTATGAGTGAAACATCGACGTGAATTTGAAGTTGGGGAAGTGATTAATTATGCAATATCAGTATAAGATAACTCATATTAACAGAGATGAACGTTGGATATCATTATCAAGTAACGGCGGCTTTGATTGTGAGGACACTGAATCTTTTGTATTCCTATTAAAAAAAATTAAAGATAGCATTGCTGGGAAGATAGAAGATATCGGAGATATGCGTTATCTAATTCATGATGATGGATTTGGTTTGATTTATCAATGGGATGGTTGTTTTGGAATTTCTGTAATTTACCCTAGTGGTCTAACTGATGAAGTTGTTATAAAGTTTTTGGAAAATTATTTTTAATAAATTTATAATAGAAATGTGATTTAGAAGGGCACGCCCAAATTTCAGTCTTGCGGAGAGATTGAAAGCAACAGAAGATTTGAATTTGTGGGAGAGTTACCATGAAAATAGAAAAATTAGCAATACATGATTTACATATTTTGACCGAATTATTTGAGTATAATAATGTTGAACAAATGATATCTGAATGTACGCATGATATTCAAAATGGGGTTATTGATATTTTTGTTTTGTATGATAAAGATGTTTTAGTAGGTGAACTTCACGTAATGTATGAAAACGACGATGAGAATTATGCCATACGAGGCAGACGAGCATATCTGTTTGCATTTAGAGTTCGCGAAGATTTTCAGAATAAAGGATACGGAACATATCTCTTAAAAACAGTTTTGACTGAATTAAAAGAGAATGGATATTGCGAATTTACTGTCGGGGTGGAAGATGACAATTTTAGAGCGATTCATATGTATCAGGCTTTGGGGTTTAATGATTTTTTGCATAGAAAACAAGAAGAGTATCAGGGCGATGCGTATGAGTATAACTTATATTTGAAGAGATAAACAAATTCCAACTTGTCGAACAATTGAAAATTTCAGTCTTATAGAGAGATTGAAAGCACGCATGAATTTGCATATGACTATTTTGACTTTTTTAGTTATGTGGAGGTATTTATAAAATAGAAAAAACTTGATTCATTAATCTGATTTTAATCTTTTATACATTTTAGATTCATTTATCAGTTGTATTATATAAACATCAGATTTATAAAACAAATGTAGTGATGGAGGTTATACTAAAATTATGAAAAAAGTATTAAAGGCTATAGGTAAGGTTTTACTGATATTGTGCGTAATCATTTTAGTTTTTTTGCTGGGAGTATTTATTTTTAACAGGATTATGCTTTCTAAGGAAAAGGCATTGCTGGAAAATCAGCAGATGGGACAATTGGTTGAAGTGGACGGTCTTAACATGAGCGTATATGTGTCAGGGGAAGGCGAGCATACACTTGTATTCATGGCCGGTTCGGGTACATCTTCGCCAATTATGACTTACAAACCTTTTGCAGATCGTTTTATGGATGATTATAAAATTGTTATTATCGAAAAGTTTGGTTATGGTTTTAGTGATGGTTTTGATGGTTCTAGAGATGTTGAAACGAGAGTAAGACAAAATAGAGAAGCTCTTGAGGCAGCAGGCATTACTGGTCCTTATATTTTATGCCCACATTCTTATTCCGGACTTGAGGCAGTCTATTGGGCGCAGAATTACCCTGACGAGATTGAAGCAATCATAGGTCTGGATATGGCAGTTCCGAGGTCATATGATACTTATGATGAAGAAATAATAAATTCGGTTAATTCGTCCGATGCTTTTAAGAGGACATTAAGAATTATGGGTATTACAAGATTTCTTGTTGAAGGGACAATTCCGGCAGATTTTACAGAGGAAGAGAAAAAGATTGCTATAGCTATCGCATGCAGTACATATGGAAATGCAACAGCTTCCAATGAGGCAAATTATATTATTTCAGACCTTGAAATCATTGATAGTACGACGGTGCCAGATGTTCCGACGCTACTAATTATTTCCGACGGTACGATAGCGGAAGGATGGATTGATTTTGAGATGGATTATGCTTCTTCGTTATCAGAGGTAACGACTGTTATACTTGATTGTGGACACTCTGTTTATAAGTATGAACCGGGACGATGTGAAGAGGAAATGCGTGAATTTATAGAGGGGTTGAATGGTGAAAGATAAACTCTCTTGGAGATGATGAATAACTACTAATAATAAACGCACAAATTAGAATTTGACGAGGTAAAGAACAATGAGAATAAGACCATATCAAAATAAAGATTTTAATACTATATCTCAATGGATAACGGAGGAACGTTCACACGCTTTATGGTGTGCAAATTTAATACCTTATCCACTAGAGAAAAAAGGTTTTGATGATTTATTGCAAGAAGCGGAAGAACGATTTGGTGATAGTCCCTTTGTTGCAACTACGGATGATGGACAGTTGGTTGGTTTTTTCTGCTTTTCAGTGAATTTGAATACAAATGAAGGGATGCTCAAATTTGTAGTGGTTGACAATGCTATAAGGAATAAAGGGTATGGATGTGAAATGATAAAACTGGCTGTTAAATATGCCTTTGAAATAGC
>JAZSDK010000044.1:0-7331 GCA_045531155.1 Faecalimonas sp.
TAATTGTGTTTCGTATTGTTTAACGTTTTTCAGTTAAAACCATGCTGATACTTCTGCCTTCGAGTTTTGCTGGCTTTTCAACCACTGCAACATCTTGCATCATATCTGCGAAATCATCTAAGATATGTTTACTTGTCTGCACGTGTGCCATCTCTCTTCCTCGAAAACGTAAAGTAACTTTTACTTTATCACCCTTTTGAATAAACTTCTTGGCACTGTTAACTTTCGTGTTCAAGTCGTTCGTATCAATATTTGGTGAAAGACGCACTTCCTTCACGTCAACAGTTTTTTGTTTTTTCTTTGCTTCTTTTTCTTTTCTAGCTTGCTCGTATCTGTATTTACCGTAATCAATAATCTTACAAACCGGTGGCTTCGCTGTTGGAGCAATTTTAACCAAGTCTAATTCAGCTTCCTGCGCTAATTTCATTGCTTCCTTTGCTGACATAATACCTAACTGTTCTCCGTCTTCGCCGATCACACGTACTTCTTTGTCTCTGATCTGCTCGTTAATCATTAATTCGCTAATGGTAGTGCACCTCCAATAAAATAATTCTTACTTTACTCGTTCCTCGCATAAAACAAAAAATGAATAGTCATAGACTATCCACTCATATCTGCACACTACAGCCACAAAACTATGCCCTTCGTTATGCTTCAATATCAACCGCCAGTCACGCATTTGTGCTGAGGTGAGAGTGGAACTCTACTTTCTTTTCCGCTTCACGCTTCTATGACTTTATCATATCCATAACGCACTGTCAAGCATTTTATAATAATTTTTTAACTTTTTTTCTTGCCATCATTTCCCTTGTGTGTCATAATAATGATTAATGTGTTTACATAAACCAAGGAGGAAATTATATTATGAATCAACGTAGTAATTTTACTAGTAAGATTGGCTTCGTTCTTGCTGCAGCTGGTTCAGCTGTTGGGCTCGGCAATCTCTGGCGTTTCCCATATCTTGCTGCCCAGCATGGTGGTGGAACCTTCTTATTAGTATATTTAATTTTAGCTGTAACCTTTGGATTCGCACTGATGATTGGTGAAATTGCCATTGGAAGAAAAACAGGATTAAGTGCCATTGGTGCATTCAAAGCATTGGACAAGCGATTTGGTTTCTTAGGCGTACTCGCCTCTGCTGTTCCAATCATAATTTTACCATATTATTGTGTTATTGGCGGATGGGTATCCAAGTTTTTTGCCACTTATGCCATAAGCGGTGCACAAACGGCTGCTTCACACACGGTTATAAACGGAAAGGAACTTGTCTTTTTCCAAGTTTTCGTTTCTAAAATTGGTGAGCCAATCGGTTGGTTCTGTCTATTCGTGGGACTGACTGCCATCATTGTATTATTCGGTGTGGAAAAAGGAATTGAAAAGGTAAGCAAAGTCATGATGCCGGTTCTCGTTGTATTAACAGTCGGTATTGCTGTTTATGTTGTAACAAGACCAAGTGCTTTAGAAGGTGTTATCTATTACTTAAAACCGAATTTCGAAAATTTCTCCATAACGACCATTTTTGCAGCCATGGGACAACTATTCTACTCTATGTCTCTGGCTATGGGAATCATGGTTACATATGGTTCTTATATGAAAAAGGAAAATCATTTGGAAAGTTCTGTACGTCAAATCGAAATTTTTGATACTGCTATTGCATTTTTAGCAGGACTTATGATTGTTCCGGCAGCATACTCCTCTATCGTAAATGGGGAGACAAAGCCAGGTCCTACCCTCATGTTTGTAACCCTTCCAGAAGTGTTTAAGGATATGCCTATGGGTGGCTTAATTGGCGCAATCTTCTTTTTATTGGTATTCTTGGCTGCACTTACATCTTCCATTTCTTTAATGGAAACGATCGTATCAATTGTCATGGATAAGACAAAGCTTGGCAGAAAAACAGCTTGCATTATAGTAACAGGGTTCACATTCATTGTAGGTATACCATCTGCCTTAGGCTTTAATATCTGGAGCCATATAAGACCATTGGGATTAGATGACATCCTATCCTTCTTTGACTTTGTAAGTAATAGCGTTATGATGCCTATCGTAGCATTCTTTACCTGTGTAATCATTGGTTTTGTTATCAAACCAAAAGCGATTGTAGATGAAGTAAAAGCAACAGACGGCACCTTTAAAAGCGAAAAATTATTCACTGTTATGATTAAATGGATTGCACCTGTCTTCATTCTCGGAATCTTAGGTTTCTCAGTTGCAGAAGGCATGGGTTGGGTTTCCGTATAATATTCAAAAACAAAGAGCAAATCGCTATACCAAGCGACTTGCTCTTTTCTTTATTAAAAAATATATTAGTTTCGATTACCCATATAGAAAATGGAAATTACTCCCGGACCGGTATGACTACCGATTACAGTTCCCAACGGATTAATCATAATATTTGTAATTCCAAACTTCTCTTGGATTAAGCCTTTTACATATTCGGCATCTTCCAATGCATCTCCGTGTGTAATCATCACAATATCATTTTCAAACCCTTGTGACTTTTCTTCCATACGTTCAACTAAAGTCTGCAGAGCCTTCTTACGTCCACGTTCCTTGCCAATGACAATCAATTTCCCTTCATCATTTACATGAATGATTGGTTTAATCTTGATAATCGTTCCAAGAACAGCCGAAGCCTTAGACACACGTCCTCCACGATGCAAATGGAACAAATCATCAACCGTAACATCATGGCAAATATGCAGTTTATTCTCTTCTACCCAGGTTGCAATCTCATCGAAAGATTTCCCTTGTTCTTTCAGTTCAAGTGCCTTGTATAAAAGCATACCACCGCCGGAAGCCGCACAAAGACTGTCTACCACAACAATCTTTCTGTCCGGATATTCCTCGCGAAGCTCTTCAGCCGCAATGCGACAGCTATTGTACGTCCCACTTAAACCTGAAGTAAATGCAATATGAAGGATATCCTTTCCTTCTTTTAATATAGGCTCAAACAAATCTCTCGCCTGTTCCGGATTCACCTGTGATGTGGTAGGCATTGCTCCTTCACGAATCTTATCGTAAAATTCCTTGCTTGTTAAGCCTTCCCCATCCTTATATGTAGCTCCATCTATGATATAAGATAAAGACACAACCGGCACCTGCTTCTCTTCCAAAAATTGTTTTGGCAAATCCACAGTACTGTCCGCTGTAATAACAAATTCACTCATTTTTTCTACCTCCCGTAGTTTTCAAAAAGTGCCCGTGCGCCATCACACGAGCACCAATTTTACATATTATAACATGAATAATTGTTCAGAGCCAAGCAAAATTTTATAAAACAGACGTGAAATGCTCGCATTTTTAAGGATGTTTTTAAAATTTTATTTGGCGGATACGCCACACCAAGGAAACACAAAGTGTTTTCGAGGTTGGCTCTGAACTGTCAATTCAATTTAACGTTCAAATAATTTCTTCCCGACAAAGTCTTATTAAATGCCAGCGAGCAAAAAACAATAATCGTTCCAATTGCAAAGCCAACCCCATTGAATAACGCAGTTAGAATAAGCAACAAAAGTCGCATAAATTTCAGTGCATAACCCAGTTCAAAATTTGGTTGCGTATAATTTGATACCGCCACAAACGCCATATATAGCATAACTTCAGAATTAAACCACCCTGACTTTACTGCAAATTCACCCAGCACGATACCTGCAATTACACTTAAAGGGGTACTCAGCATACTCGGCGTATTCATTGCAGCAAGCCTTAAACCATCTATCGCAAGTTCTAGTATTAACAATTGAAAGATGAGAGGAATATTTACCGTGTCCTTTATCGCCACAAACGCAAACACCTTTGGAAGCCACTCTATATTCTGCATAAACAAAAGAAATAAAGGCGTCAGAAACACAGTTGCAATGGTTATCAATGCTCTGGAAAACTTCAAATATACATTTGTCAATGTCGGGAAATAATAGTCATTCGCCTCTTCCACAATATCAAAAATAGAAGTTGGTAAAATCATAACGGATGGTGAAGTATCCACCATCAAAGCAACCTTCCCCTCCAATAAACATACGGAGGCCGTATCCGGTCTTTCCGTAAACTTAAACTTCGGAAATGGATTAAACCATTTGCGTTTAAAAAGCGAATCGGCCAAACTTTGCTGATTCATGCGAAGTGCATCTACATCCAATTTTTCGATTCTGCTTATTAAGTTTTGTAATAACTCGTGGTCCACACGGTCCGACATATAGCAGAGCACCACATCTGTTCGTGAACTTTTTCCCACCTCAAACATCTTCATCACCAAATGCGGGTCACGAATTCGACGACGGATGAGTGCGGTATTAAAGACAATCGTTTCCACAAATCCATCTCTAGACCCACGTAGCGCCTTATCCTTATCCGGTTCATCCACGCTTCTTGCAGGATAAGTTCGACAGTCAATTGCAAGGCACGCCTCGTATCCATCAATAAAGAGACAGGTAACCCCAGACAAAATATTTTTCACAATCAAATCAAAATCTGCAATTACATCCACTTCCACATAGGACAGACACATCTTTGAAAATCCGGTTGCTGAACTTGGCATATCTTCCTTCTTAATTGCAAAAAAGGACGACATTAATTTCTGCATGACCTCATCCTTGGTAAAACCATCAATAAAATAGAAGGTACACTTCTTCTCCCCAATGATAATATCGCGCTGTATCAAATCAAAACTTTCCTTGACCGGTAATATGGCATTCATATGCGCCACATTTTCCTCTAAGGTAGGGTAAATTGTTTTCTTTTCCTCAGACATAAAAAACCTCCGCATCTGCATACTTTATAGAAAGTATTTCCAGACACGAAGGTTTGTATGCATATGTTTCACACACGTATTATTTCCCTGTCGAACCGAATCCTCCAACGCCACGAACTGTTTCACTAAGTTCTGCAACTTCATCAAATTCCACACTTAAGAATGGTACTACAACCAATTGGGCAACTTTTTGTCCCGGTTTGATTTCACGTACAACCTCACCATCATTGTGTAGTGCTACCTTTACTTCTCCACGATAGTCTGCATCAACTACGCCCACGCAGTTTGCAGGTCTAAGTGATTCTTTCGATGCCAATCCACTTCTTGCGAAAATTCCTCCAAAATACCCTTCCGGAATCTCCATTGCAAGACCGGTTGGAATCATAGCTGTTGTATGTGGTGCAATCTCCAATACCTCTATTACATCTGCAAACAAATCATAGCCTGCTGCATATGCGCTTCCTCTTTCCGGGAGGATTGCTGTCTCTGTTAATTTCTTAATATTAATCTTCATGTAACACAACTTTCCCTTCTGTTAATGTTCTTTGAACGTCAATTACTCTTTGGTTCGTACTTCCTACCCAGTGCGTATTTTCGTCCTTTTTATCTACCTCAAACTCGCCGTCACACAGTACGTCCAAGTACGGAATCACTCGCATATGCTTCACTTCTTCCCAAGTACCGCCTGTGTATAACCAAATAGTTTTGTTTGGATATCGTTCTCTGATTTCCATTGCAAGCTCTGACACATCATAAGCGTTGTTGATATGTAACGGGTCGCCGCCACTAAAGGTAATTCCATGAATATAATCTTTTTCCAGTTCATTGAAAATCTCTTGCTTTGCTGCCTCATCAAACTCAAGTCCGCCGTTTGGGTCCCAGGTAATCGGGTTGTGACATTCCTTACAGCAATGGGCGCAGCCTGCAACCCATAGAACTACGCGCAGGCCGTCACCATTTAACATGTCATCTTTTGTAATATTATGATATCTCATTACATACTCTTCCTTTCCGCAATTTCAGCCATCTTGGCATCATTGAGTCTCGTATCACCTTTTACACGAGAGTATGATAAATATCCATTCATACGGTCAATCTTTGTTAAGTTCTTGCTACCACATTTCGGGCATACATCCATAGACAACTCTTCATGACCGCAATCATCGCAATATGCCAATGATAAGTTTACACCTTCATAGAAACCTAAGTCCATCGCACGACGTACTAACGCCTTAATTGCCTCTTTGTTATAGTTAATCGGATATTTTACATACTGAATCTTTCCACCATTTGAAAGCTCCCAGAAACGTCCTTCCAAATCCTGTTTCTGAATCGGAGTAATATCCTCTGATACGTGACAGTGGAAACTGTTACTTACATATTCTCTATCAGATACATTTTCAATGATTCCATATTTCTTACGGAACTGTTGTACCTGTACACCACATAAGTTCTCTGCAGGTGTTCCGTAAATCGCATACAAGTGACCGTCTTCTTCCTTGAATTGATTTACTTTCTTATTAATATATTCCAATACTTCAAGTGCAAATTTACCATCTTCAACTAATGACTTCTTGTTATGAAGCTGCTGAAGCTCGTTAAATGCCGTAATTCCGAAGGATGCTGTTGCAGCCTTAAGAAGTGGCTTAATCTTGTCATATAAGCCTAATTTACCGCCATAGAATCCACCTTCGCAGTATGCAAGTGGGTTCGTAGACGCTTTGAGTTCACCCAGATAATCGTAGGTTCTAATATGAAGCTGTCTGATTAACTCCAGATAGTAATCCAGTACTTCATAGAAGTCTTTTCCTTCCTGTTTTGCCTTTGCATAAATCATTGGAAGGTGGAGGCTAACTGCACCGATATTAAATCTTCCGACAAATACAGGTGTATCATTTTCATCCGCCGGATTCATGCCACCTCTTTCATACCAAGGTGATAAAAATGCTCTACACGATGCTTTCGCATCAGACTATATCATACACGTTAGGTCGTGTCCTCGCACTTCCCTATAGGCATTTCATCCTATAGGTACTCTACTCGGTTATTCACAACAGAAACCCTAATCAATCTGTTGCTATCCTTTCGATAGTCGTTTGACTTTCTTCGTCCTCTTCGCAATATCTAAACACTCCTTTTAATTATTGCGAAGTGACGAAACTTAGCACAGGATAACATTTCTGCTTCCCCTGTTAGCACATCACCTAACTGTCATTTCCTACAGTTCCTAATCGTGTGATGTACACCCTAGATTTCTAGGTTCACGAGGTTTTAGATGGGCAGTAGTGTAATTTATTTACCCATCGGGCTGATTATCTTGCCGTATTGCTTATACATACTCGCAACATATCCTTTTCCAGTCAAGCTCAACCAGTCAGGATACATTGTCTTTCTTGAACACTCAATACCTGCTTCAAATACATCCTCTAATTCTTTTCCCGGTCCATGTAAATTCTCATCATACAAGAAAACAATCTTAGGGAACAATACCGGTTTCTTGTGCCCCTCTTTACCCTGTCCATTCATACGAACCTTTAACATTGAGATTGTGAGCAATTTACCAAATCTCGAGGTGTTCGTT
>JAZSDK010000106.1:0-2801 GCA_045531155.1 Faecalimonas sp.
GTAGGGTCTTCCAATCCCCAGTTATCATCAAATGCCCTGCCAATGAAAGGACATCCAACATTACACCCCATCGAAATTGCAATATCTGGGTTAGGAATATCTGCAAGCAGTTTAGAATACTGTGTCTGCTCCATATCAATCTCATATAACTCTTTCATAATACGGACAGCATCCTGATTGATTTGAGGTTTCGTTTCCGTTCCGGCAGAATAACTTTCAAAAGCATCAGTAGCTAAATGTTTTCCTAATGCTTCTGCAATCTGACTTCTGCATGAATTATGCACACATATAAATGCCACTTTCCTTTTCATACTATGCACCATACCTCTGTAATAACTTTTCTACCTCTGTTGTTTTAAGCACCTTTCCAAAAGATGCTACTTTCTCATTCACAACGATTGCAGGCATACTCATAACACCATATTCCATAACCTTATCCATATCGGTAATGTATTCCACTTCAACGGATAACCCTAAATTATTTACAGCATCTTTTGCATTTTCATACTGCTCATGACAAGATTTACATCCTGCGCCTAATACCTTTATACAACAAATACCGTTAATCACTTGCCCACAACATTCGTTTACTGGTTGCTCTACTACATTTGATGAACAGTTACAACAACAGTTTGTAGTTTTTTCTTCTTTTTTCTTTCCAAATCCAAATAATCCCATTTTTAGTCCCTCCTAAATGATAAATCCTTGAAATATATTAAACAAATAACCAACAATAATAATTCCAACAGCACATATGCCAATAAATAACCCAAGTAGTCTAGGCTTTACAGCCTTTTTCAGCATTATCATAGATGGTAAGCTGAGAGTCGTTACTCCCATCATAAAGCTTAAAATGGTTCCAAGCTGTGCTCCCTTTGCCAGCAATGCTTCTGCAACTGGTATAGTGCCAAAAATATCAGCATACATTGGAATCCCTACTAAAGTAGCTAATATTACACCAAACGGATTGTTACTTCCTAACACTGTTTCAATCCATGCTTCGGGTATCCAGTTATGAATACCTGCTCCGATTGCAACGCCTACCAATATATACGGAAACACTTTTTTGAAAGTATCAACCACCTGCTCTTTCGCATATGTCAAACGTTCTTTTTGAGTAAGAGCCGGACTGTCAATATCCACTGAGTTTGCATTTAGAATAAATTCCTCAACGTATTTTTCCATGTGCATTTTCTCGATTACCGTACCGCCTACAACAGCAATCACAAGACCAACGATTACATATAGTACAGCCACTTTTGTTCCAAAGATACTCATTAGCAGTACTAAACTTCCCAAGTCAACCATTGGAGAAGAAATCAAAAAGGAAAATGTAACTCCCAATGGAAGTCCTGCACTTGTAAAACCAATGAATAATGGTATGGATGAACAAGAGCAAAATGGTGTTACTGTTCCTAATAGTGCTGAAATGCAATTCGCTCCAATTCCCTTAAAACGTCCTAAGATTCTTTTACTTCGCTCTGGGGGAAAATAGCTTTGTATATAAGAAATCATGTAAATCAATGTGCAAAGCAAGATTGTAATCTTTATCACATCATAGATGAAAAAGTGGATACTGCCTCCAAATTTACCAGATACATCTAACCCAATCTTACCCAATAGTGTTCCTATAAGTTCATTGAGCCATTGCATTCCTAATATTTGATTTTGAATAAAATCCCAAATCATTAACAGCAACATCCCCCTTCCTTAACACAAGACAAGCCTTCAATAAAACCTTTAAATCCCTGCAGTGTCTCACAGTTTAAAGAATAGTGTTGCCACTTGCCTTCCTTACGTGCATTCACAAGCCCACATTCACATAATATTTTCATGTGGTGGGATAATGTCGGTTGTGTTATTTCGAACGCCTCCAACAGTTTACACCCACATTTTTCTCCGTCTGACAGCATCTGAACAATCTGCAAACGGTTACTATCTCCGAGTGCTTTACATATAACTGCTATATCCATTGTATTCATCTTCAATCACCTCACATAGATACTTGTCTATGTGTTATTATATTCAATACATAGATGTTTGTCAATGTATTTACAATAAAAAAACACATCCTTTTTATAAAAGACGTGTTTCTCTATTTTATTCAATGCGTAAAATTCAAGTTTATCGAACTGTTTTACATATCGTAATTTACTTCCTTGCCTTTATTATATTGAGCATATCTTTATAAGAAATACCATTTATTGCAAGCACTCTGTTTTGCATAATAGCAAAACTCACGAACATACAAGCAATACCAAGCAAACAGTCTTTTCTTGTTATCATTTTGTTTACTGATAAATAGTAAATATTGAAAACAGATACTGCCAACATCATATATGCCGTAACCATTCCTGGGGTGTAGAATTTTTCTGCTTTGGAGAGTTTGACTCCCATGGTATGTACAAATCCTTCAAAAACGCCAAGAAAGATAGGAACCAAAGTCAGAAAAACTACTGAGTCAAAAAGATATGGAATAATATGAATCACAAGCAGTAAAATTATCACCGGAATATGCGATAGTTCCTTTGCATCTTCACTGAATTTCTTGCCAATCATTCCTTCCATAATTTTTACAAATCCACCTGGGAATCTGTTTTCCTCCCACTCGTGTAACGTAAAAAGAAACACATATGCTATAAGCATTTTTTGCGTAATTGATGGGGTCACATTAAAAATTGCACTGGCTGTAACGAATAAAAACATCAATGTGCTCAATATTTCCAGATTATATTTTATAAGAAATTTTTTCATATAGCGAATACCTCCGTAAAATTCAATTTCCCACCTATTCGACCTAT